>CAYNHH010000081.1:0-1502 GCA_964397085.1 uncultured Candidatus Saccharibacteria bacterium | reverse complement strand
TATTTTGGTGGAGGGGTAGTGATTCTACCCCTCCACACTTTGACTAGATTCCCCATTTGAGAGGATCACGCACAATACGTGGAGGCAAAGGAGGTGCTATGCCAATAGCACTCTCGGCCTGTGGGTTTGACCGGTCTGGCTTTGGCTGTTCCTTTTCGTCGACTCCGCCTGGCTCTAGTGATGTAATCACTGTTTTCTCCTTTATTTATCATTTCAGCCTCAAGTTGTTTTGAGACTGATTTTGATAAATAAAAAACCGTCTGACTTGCAGACGGCTAGAGATCGTTCTACTAATTATTTAGAGTACATCAATCCCAACCGTCTGCGGCAATAAGAGTGCGAGGAGGTTGAGATTGATTCGTTTCATAATTATTACTGTACTAAAAGCAAGCATTTCTGTCAAATATTTGAGGTTATGGTTTTGTCACAAAGATTGCTAAATGTTTACTGTACTCAAGAAATTTATCAAGAGAAACTTTTTGCCTGTCCTGGTGTTGCTCTGGTGGCAGAGCAGGATCTACAAAATACAGCCATCGACCTTCACTATCTTCTTCATAACCATTAAGGACTACTTGATGATCTTGTTTGTTATTACTAAAGCCTGGTTTTACACTGACAATCACTGGACAATCAGCATCAAATGACTTCTGCAGGCTTTGCAGCATAATCTTGTCTACGTCGCCATTATTCCACTCTTCGGCCTGAATTTGCTCAGCAACCCTACTCAACTGCGTAGTAGAATAACCTTCACTATCAGCAAAATACTGCGGATCTTGGCTTGGAGCCAACCAATTACGTCGCCAGCTCACAAATCCTAACTCACTAAAATAGGTTACTTGTCCGGAATGTTTCCAGTATTTTTGGTCATTTTGTGCACCAGCGGCTTGCATTTCTGTAAACATTTTGTGCAGGCTAATTTCTTTGGCTCTTTGAGGATCAATATAATCTAAGACTATCTTCATGCAGGCAATTGCGCAGATTGTACGTCTTTCATCTTCAGGAATATTATGATCTGGATCTTCTTGCCAGACATGGGCTACATCTAGGTATGTAGATGCTTTTGGTACTTCACTAGTTGGCTCGCTATATGACATGGTTGGTTCTCCTCTCATGATAGTATTATTGTGCAAAGGCTTTCTTTTTGCGCCGTTTCCATGTGGTAGACTGGCGTACTAATACTTCGCCAGCATCAATACTAGGGTCAAGGAGTATCCGTGCAGCCTCTTCAGAATATACACCATCCTGACTTCCTTTTACCAATATAATGTCACCCTTTTTCACTAATGGCTTTACATAGTGACCAGCCTCATATGGCGTACGAAATACCTTTATTTGCTCGGGCTTGAGACCAGCACGTGCGGCTGCAGGAGCCAGATGTTCTTCTGCAGATGCGCCTATAGTAATAAGTAAATCTACAACTTTTGCAGCTCGTTCGCCCACCTGCTGGTGAGATGAAATACTATGCGAACCTAGCTCATTCATACTTCCAAGCACTGCTATCT
>CAYNHH010000080.1:0-1554 GCA_964397085.1 uncultured Candidatus Saccharibacteria bacterium | reverse complement strand
CTTTGTGGCGTAATCACTGCCCAATATTACCTCAAAGTCAGTAACTGGGTACTTAACTGGTGCAGTTGGCTGCGTGACAGGTACACCAAGTATTTTTGATAGATAGTTGGCTGTGTTGGGGTTTTTGCCACCAGTATAATCGATAATTTGCGAGGTAGCGCAGTCTTTTGTTTTGGCGTTTCCTAAGCTATCGACTGTTATTGGTATGCCGTCAGTACTTAGGCTGCTTTTGAGCTTACCGCCCAATCCTGAGGTAGCTGTACAATTCAGAATGATAATATTACTATCTTCTTTCCATATGGGAGCTAGCTCAAATATATTGGCAACAAATTTTTGTATATCATCAAAGTTGCCACCTGCTGGTAGTAGATCGCTTGAGCCTTTGTCGTTTATCAAGAACCCATTTGGCTTGAGAGAGAATACAACATTGGTGATATCGGTAGTATTAATACCTTTGGTAATCTCTTGTAAGCGTTGAATGTTTTTCAAACTCAAATCTGTTTTTACATTGTTACTTGCAGCACTTATTAGATCGTTAACTTTTTGGGGATTGGTTAATGTAGAGCTAGAGAGAGCTTTTTGACGTATTGCGGTGAGTACCTCTTGTTGACGTAAGGCTCTACCAAAATCATCTCCACAAGTACCCTTTCGGCAACGTGCGTATTTGAGTGCTGTGGCGCCATCCATATGTTGTGGGCCGGCTGCTATCTTGATACCACAACTTTTATTCTCATTTTTTTCACACGGATACTCTGTATCTATAAGAGGTTCTTTGACAGTAATATCAATTCCTCCTACTGCATCGACCGCTTGTTTAAGGCCTGAGAAATTTGCACGTACGTAGTAGTGAATAGGAATATCAAGCGTGTTCTCAATAGTCTTCTTGCTGGTCTCTATACCTTGTGGAGGCTTTTTGGCTTCGCCAAGGGCGTGAGCATCATTTATTTTGTGATAGCCCTCACCAGGCACTTGTACTCGCAGGTCACGAGGCAAGCTAATCATTGTAACCTTATTGGGTTGTGATTTCGTATCAATGCTGATCACCATATTGGTATCGGCGAGAGTTTCGCCTGCATGGCCTGGGTCTCCTACACCAAGCAACATAATGTTGACTCTACCATCGGCCTCACCTTTGAGCTTACTACTGAAATCAAATGGGTTGGTAGAAATTTTGCTGGCGTTGAAGTAAAAGTATGCTGCTATGCAAGCGGCTACTATCCCAGAGAATAGTAGTAGAATGAAAAACCACTTTATGATTCGTTTCCAGAGTGGTTTTTTGGGCTTTTGTAAATCAGAGAAGTCGTCTGTTTGGTGTGATCTTTTCATGTGAGTATCATTTGGTTTGTTGGGGTCAAATAGAAAATCGGAGCCTGTATCTGTACTAGGTTGGTTGGTTGCTATATCTTTAGTTTTTTTACCCTTGTCTGCTGTGGGGTCATATACAAAATCTGGTTTCTGGGGTTTTTTCATGATGTATCCCAATTATAACGGATAACCGCTAAGATTGTGACTAGATAAAAACCGAAAATCATGGTATTATTTGCGAACCATGAA
>CAYNHH010000079.1:0-1744 GCA_964397085.1 uncultured Candidatus Saccharibacteria bacterium | reverse complement strand
AGGGTACTCAACGACACAGAGGTGGTAAAGATCAACGGTGAAAAGTTTGTAGAATCTATTACGGTGCAAAACCACAAAGAAAAGTCACCCAGCGATATTGCGCTAGAAGGCGTATTTATTGAAGTTGGTAGCTTGCCAGCCACTGATTATCTTAAGGATCTTATCAAGCTCAATGAGATGGGTGAAATTATTATAGACAAGAGCAACTCAACGTCTGTAGACGGAATATTTGCTGCGGGTGATATTACTGATATTCCAGAGAAACAAATTATTACTGCAGCTGGAGAAGGTGCCAAAGCCGCTATTTGTGCGGCCAAGTATATTGCCCGTTTTACAGATGAGTAATGAATTGACCTCATATGCAAGATAAGCTAAAATAGAACACTACAAGCATAACAACTTTTATTATATTGGCATCATAAGGAGATATTTAAGTGCAAGATAGCAACCAGACCAAAAGCAGCGATTTTTTACCAGGTAAGCCTAATATGGACGGCGTCATGCGTGGTGGTGTAGCTATGTCACCAGCTGCCCAGAGTAAGCCTCAAAACTCTGCTGACTCAGCAATGACAGGCACACCACAGCCTACCAGCGCTCATGTAATCGATCTCAAGAATGCCTCAGCTTCTGTTGCTGATTCGCCATTACTGAATGAGGTGAAAGAGGATACTAAAGAACCTACCCCTGCTGGCCCTGTCAGTGTAAAAGTTGCAAGTCCAATTGATACTCCAAAGCTTGTCGACCCCGCACCGGTAGAGTCAGAATCGAATGTAGAGGTGCCTTCTAGCCCAGTTACTCCAGAGCCAGAAAAAAAAGTAGATGATCTCAATCTTGCAAAACCAGAAGCAGAAAATTCTGCAGACACTGCACCGGCTCCAGCCAAAAAAAGCGGTAAACTCAAGTGGATATTAATTGGTGTTGGTATTGTTGTAGTTGTGGCAATCGCAGCTGTGGCTGTTATACTAATAACATCTACTACTAAGTAAATTAAAGGGGAAAATTATGGCCAAAACAGATACTACTAAAGAGAAAGCAATTATATACAGCACTCCATGGTGCCAGTTCTGTAAGCATGTAGAGGCATACCTTGATGAAAAAGGCTATGAATATGAAAAGATTGATGTACAGGCAGATCCTGCCAAAGCCCAAGAGATGATCGACAAATCTGGTCAGATGGGTGTGCCAGTTACCGATATAAAGGGTGAAATCATTATTGGTTGGGACAAGCCTAAGTTCGAAGCTCTATTTGCTTAGTCACCTCTAAATAAAAGTTCAGTGGTATTGGGGTATAATAAGCCTATGAGCTTATTTAATCTACAGTCTAAATACTCGGCGGCTGGTGATCAGCCAAAGGCCATAGCAACTCTTAATAATGGGCTAAAGAAAAACCTGAAAGAACAAACCTTACTGGGCATTACCGGTAGCGGTAAGACTTTTACTATGGCCAATGTTATCGCTGGCTATGGCAAGCCCACACTAATTCTCAGCCACAACAAGACTTTGGCCGCTCAGCTATATGGTGAATTTAAAGAATTTTTTCCTGATAATGCTGTGCACTACTTTGTAAGCTACTTTGATTACTATCAGCCAGAGGCCTACATTGCTCGCAGTGATACATATATAGAAAAAGATAGTGCTATCAATGAAGAGATAGACAGATTGCGGCACGCGGCTACAGCTGCACTACTCAGTCGAAAAGATGTAATCATTATTGCCTCAGTCAGTTGTATCTATGGTATTGGTA
>CAYNHH010000078.1:0-1758 GCA_964397085.1 uncultured Candidatus Saccharibacteria bacterium | reverse complement strand
ATTATGCTCCACGGTCTACTCAGGCTCATGATGGGCGATATGGGTGCCGCAGAAGAGTCTGATCTTGATATAGCCCTTATCAATACCTACGCGCAAAAAGGTATCACCAATGACCCTCTAACACACAATGCTGTGCCTCCCGTAATGAATGACTTATATAATAGTCTTAATGAAATGGGTGGTAACGGCCCGGCTCTTGCTGCACGACTTAGAAGATTTACTGAAGGTACATTCTCTGGTATTTTCTCCAAACAAAGTAATGTTGATCTCAACAATCCATTTGTAGTATTTAATATTCGTGACCTCGAAGATGAGCTTCGCCCAATTGGTATGTATATTGTACTTAATTACATCTGGAACAGAGTAAAGTCAGAGAAGAAGAAACGTATGCTCATTGTTGATGAAGCCTGGCAGCTGATGCAATACCAAGATTCTGCTATGTTTATGTTTAGTATCGCCAAGCGTTGTCGTAAATATTTCTTAGGCCTTACTACGATCTCACAAGATGTAGAAGATTTCTTAAGTACACGGCTAGGGCGAGCTATTGTAA
This sequence comes from uncultured Candidatus Saccharibacteria bacterium, assembly GCA_964397085.1. Classification (GTDB taxonomy): domain Bacteria; phylum Patescibacteriota; class Saccharimonadia; order CAILAD01; family BJGX01; genus CAILAD01. Next base: position 1,208 of record CAYNHH010000078.1, on the reverse strand, counting down.
ACAACTCGAGTTTACAACTTCTGCTCAAACAAAACCCTGCTGCAGTTGATATCGTCGCTGATACCTTCAAGCTCACGAGTGAAGAGAAGAAGCGTTTAAGTCAATTCCCAGTTGGTGAAGGCCTATTCTTTGCTGGTCTCAGCCATATTATTCTCCGAATTATTGCTAGCCCAACAGAAGAGCAATTGATCACAACAAATCCTCAGGATTTACTTGATGCTGGTAAAAATCTCTCTGCAAATATGCCTGCCGATACTGATCAGGGTAGCTTGAAAGCCGCTCAAGCTGAGGCAAGCTCTGGCAATTCAACTGGAGCATAAAATTCTGCAAGAATATTAGTAGTGGTCTTTGATTGTAATTATTCTTGATTTTCTTGATAAAAAATAGTGTTTGTTTGCTACAATATAAGATAGCTTTAATACCATAAGAGTTTTGTGAGATATGGCAACGAGAACAAATCCAGATATTGACCCAGATGAACTACTTCATGAAAGTGGTGGACTTCGTGAACCCGACGATATGCCTATTAGCCCAACCCAAAAAAGTGGAGGCGGGCAAAATCAACGTGAACGCATGAGTTATGATACGAACTCGCTTAGTGAATCAACAAAAGGCGGAAAGAATGCAGCTCTTGCAAAAGCTGGTGGTGGGTCTAGCGGTGCAGGAGGACTAGCAAAAGGTGGTGGCGACCCTACGGATATGGTCGCTGATAAGCTAGGTAAAAACCTCGAGAAGAATAAAGGCGAAACTGAGAAAAAAGTCGATAAAGCCGCTGGTAAAGCCACCGAGGCAGCAGTAACAGCTGCAACCGGAGGAGCGGGCACAGGCACACTAGCAACAGTTGCTGGCAAAGTAGTCGAAAAAGTTGGTACAAAACGTCTTGCTGTTACAGCTGGGGTTATTATAGTTCTACCACTTGTAGTAATTGGATTCTTGGTTGCTTACATACTAAATGGTGGTGCGTGGGACGCATTAACTCATGTGCTTACTGATAAAAAATCTAGGGAATTTGTTCTACAAATTGCAGATAATTGGTCTCAAAACAATGGTCTAGTGAATGCTGCTGTAAAAGTATCTGAAAGACTCAATGACCTTACGCTCCATGAAGGCGCAAATACTGCAGTAGCAGTAGAGCCAGCTATAAAACCGGAGCCAGGTTCTATCGAAGAAAAGTTTCAAAAGATAGATTGGGCAAAAGCCCAATATCA
>CAYNHH010000077.1:0-1885 GCA_964397085.1 uncultured Candidatus Saccharibacteria bacterium | reverse complement strand
AGTCTGCAAATCCTTTCGCACGGTAGACTTCTACAGGTAGTTTGCGATTTACAAATTCCTGAAACTTCATTGGGTGTAGCGGCTTTTGACTGGTCCATGAAAAGCTCGAGTAGTGACTGTGTACATGCTTGGAGTGATCAATATCTGGCTCATTACCCACGTTGATATCACGAGTTTTGTACATGTCTTGGTCTAGTAAAAGCCGAACATCTACATTTGCCTTCGTTGATTCAATGACGCGCGCCTTAGGATTGAAGGAATTAATCATTTGATGGATCTCTTTAATTTTGGCCTGACTCACCAAATCAACTTTATTAATGATAATAAAATCAGTGAATATAATCTGATCTCGTGCAGTATCGTGCTCACTGGCATTTTTCTTGATATTTTCGGCGTCGAGTACTGTCACAATACTATCGAGTCGTACTTTTACACCCAGAGTATCTTTGAGAGTGAGCGCCAAGTCACGGGGCTCAGCTAAGCCACTTGCTTCAATGATGATGTAATCAATATTGGAATCTCTATAGGTAAATTGGTCGATTGCTTCTTGCAAGTCGAGGGTTTGCAGGCTACAACATATACAGCCACTAGTGAGCTCGAGACGCTTCTCGGTCTTGCTTTTTACTAGTTGGGAATCAATATTGATATCGCCAAAATCATTCACAACTACACCAATATTCATGCCCTGATTGTGAGTTAGAAAATGGTTTAAAAGAGTAGTCTTACCTGAGCCGAGAAAACCCTGAATGACTGTAATTGGAATCTTTTTGTGATTGATAAGCTTACTCATACGTAGTGATTATAGCAAATACTCGTGACACTTACGCCAAAATGACCAATTTGATGACAGGTATTTAAAGAATCAATTTATATCTAAATACCCAACAAGCTTATGGTATAATTAGCAGTATGGAATCGAGTACTCCGGCCAAGCAAAGTTATGACCGTAGCTTGCAATCTTTTGTGCTTTCTGCAACCACCATTGCAGAAATTTTGTTGATCATATTTTTTGCATTGGTTACATTAATGAGCTGGAATATCTCAGGTCGTATGTGGATGACGTACTTGCTCGTGCCTCTTGGCCTAATTGGCTTGATCTACAACTTCTTTATCTGGCAAAAGCTAGAGGCTAAATATCCCTTTGAAAGTACTTATATTGCACTTGGATTTGTGGGCATAGAAATTATTCTTGGTACAGCCTTAAGCGGGGGGCTCAACTCACCGCTGTTTCCGGCAATTCCGTTTGTTATCTTGCTGAGTTGTATACTTGGAATTCGAGCATTTTATATTAGTGCAGGTGCAGGCCTTATTGCGTATGGCGCACTCTGGGTGATGAACATTATTCAGACCAGAACTTTTGCTATTTTCCCGGCAGAACTACTATATACGCTACTTGCTATTGCATTTGGCTGGCTTATTGCAAAATCAATTGATCATTATGTACAAACCGCTCACATGGCAAGTACCATTACAAATCAGCTTGATAGCACTCAATTGAGTGAGAAACTTATGCTAGCTGCTATCGCAGATCCTGTTATTGGTGTAAACAAAAAAATGGAAATAGTACTTTTTAATAGTGCGGCCGAGGATATTACTGGCTGGGATAGTGCCAGTGCTAATGGGGTAGAGTTGCAAAATGTTATCAAGCTCAAAGATGCTAATGAAAATGATATGAATAAGGCATCAAATCCGTTTTTGAAAGTATTTTCTGAATCAGATCAAATCACCACTGACTCATTTCATATTCAAACCAAAGAAAATACTAGGCAATCATTTTCTATTGCCGTAGCGCCCACGTTTGATGTAGACAACAAAATCAATGGTGCCATTGCTGTTTTTCATGACATCTCAGAACAAAAAGGGCTACAACGAGAACGAAATGAAT
>CAYNHH010000076.1:0-1885 GCA_964397085.1 uncultured Candidatus Saccharibacteria bacterium | reverse complement strand
AGTCTGCAAATCCTTTCGCACGGTAGACTTCTACAGGTAGTTTGCGATTTACAAACTCCTGAAACTTCATGGGGTGTAGTGGCTTTTGACTGGTCCATGAAAAGCTTGAGTAGTGACTGTGCACATGCCTGGAGTGGTCACTATCTGGCTCGTTACCCACGTTAATATCACGAGTTTTGTACATGTCCTGATCTAGCAAAAGCCGGACATCTACATCTGCCTTCGTTGATTCAATGACGCGCGCCTTAGGATTGAATGAATTAACCATTTGATGGATCTCTTTAATTTTGGCATGACTTACCAAATCAACTTTATTAATGATAATAAAATCAGTGAATATAATCTGGTCTCTCGCTGTATCATGTTCGCTAGCATTTTTCTTGATATTTTCGGCATCTAGTACAGTCACAATACTATCGAGTCGTACTTTTACGCCCAGAGTATTTTTGAGAGTTAGGGCAAGGTCACGAGGCTCAGCGAGTCCGCTAGCTTCAATGATGATGTAATCAATATTGGAATCTCTATAAGTAAACTGGTCGATTGCTTCTTGCAAGTCAAGGGTTTGTAAGCTACAGCAAATACACCCACTAGTAAGTTCAAGACGTTTCTCGGTCTTGCTTTTCACAAGTTGAGAATCAATATTGATATCACCAAAATCATTTACGACTACACCAATATTCATACCTTGATTGTGGGTTAGAAAATGGTTTAAAAGAGTAGTCTTACCTGAGCCGAGAAAACCCTGAATGACTGTAATTGGAATCTTTTTGTGATTGATAAGCTTACTCATACGTAGTGATTATAGCAAATACTCGTGACACTTACGCCAAAATGACCAATTTGATGACAGGTATTTAAAGAATCAATTTATATCTAAATACCCAACAAGCTTATGGTATAATTAGCAGTATGGAATCGAGTACTCCGGCCAAGCAAAGTTATGACCGTAGCTTGCAATCTTTTGTGCTTTCTGCAACCACCATTGCAGAAATTTTGTTGATCATATTTTTTGCATTGGTTACATTAATGAGCTGGAATATCTCAGGTCGTATGTGGATGACGTACTTGCTCGTGCCTCTTGGTCTACTTGGATTGATCTACAACTTCTTCATCTGGCAAAAACTAGAGGCTAAATATCCCTTTGAAAGTACTTATATTGCTCTTGGATTTGTGGGCATAGAAATTATTCTCGGTACAGCCTTAAGCGGGGGGCTCAACTCACCGCTGTTTCCAGCAATTCCGTTCGTTATCTTACTGAGTTGTATACTTGGAATCCGAGCATTTTATATTAGTGCGGGTGCAGGCCTTATCGCGTATGGCGCACTCTGGGTGATGAGTATTATTCAAACCAGAACTTTTGCTATTTTCCCGGCAGAACTACTGTATACACAACTTGCTATTGCATTTGGCTGGCTTATTGCAAAATCAATTGATCATTATGTACAAACCGCTCACATGGCAAGTACTATTACAAATCAGCTAGATAGCACCCAGTTGAGTGAGAAACTCATGCTAGCTGCTATTGCAGATCCTGTTATAGGGGTAAATAAGAAAATGGAAATAGTACTTTTTAACAGTGCGGCTGAGGATATTACTGGCTGGGATAGTGCCAGTGCCAGTGGTGTAGAGTTACAAAATGTAATCAAGCTCAAAGATGCTAATGAAAATGATATGAATAAGGCATCAAATCCATTCTTGAAAGTATTTTCTGAATCAGATCAAATCACTACTGACTCATTTCACATCCAAACCAAAGAAAATACCAGGCAATCGTTTTCTATCGCTGTAGCCCCTACATTTGATGTAGACAACAAAATTAATGGTGCTATCGCTGTTTTTCATGACATCTCAGAACAAAAAGGGCTACAACGAGAACGAAATGAAT
>CAYNHH010000075.1:0-2146 GCA_964397085.1 uncultured Candidatus Saccharibacteria bacterium | reverse complement strand
TGGCACATACATGAAGAACGTAGGTTGTTTTATGTTGGCATTACTCGAGCAAAACAGTATTTATACTTGAGTGCATCCTTTGATCATGGTGGTAAACGCATGAAGAAACCCTCTCGCTTTATTCAAGAAGCAACGCAACAAAGCTTTGTTGTACCGGCAGGAAACCAGGCACTTGCTTTAGATGGTCTTAAAAACTTTGAGAGACTTCCTGTTGCATTTAAAGACCCGCTTGCGAGTTTTATCACTAAAGACGGCTGGTTGCATCTCTCTACCAATCAAATTGCAGATTACCTGCGCTCACCTAAAGAATTTTGGTACTTTCATGTCCTTAGTCTACCCAAGGGCCCGTTTCATACACTTGTGTATGGCTCTGCTATACATGCTGCTATCGAAACCTACTATGTAGCTCGACTTCAACATAAGAAAATTCAATTCAGTGAAGTATTTCAGATTTTTGAGAATAGTTGGAATAGCGAGGGATTTGTATCACTGCAACACGAGAAGGACCAGTTTGCTAGAGGTAAAAAGGTCTTACAGGCGTTTTATTCTCGAGAAGAATCGAATAATGATACGCCACAATATATCGAAAAAGAGTTTCAGTTGAAGATAGACCAGCTCAAACTTAAGATTAATGGACGATATGATGCGGTATATGACCGAGATGGTAAGGTAGAGGTACGTGACTTCAAGACAGGGTCGGTAGATACTATGAAGAACGCTGAGAAGAAGCTCAAGGAGAGTGTACAGATGAAGATATACGCATTGGCATGGGAAAAAACTCATCAAACGGCTGTCGACAGCACTAGTTTATACTTTGTAGAACATAATATTCTTGCTACTTCTCAGACGATTGACCATGAAAAGACCATGGTACTACTCGATAAGGTAGTGACAGGGATCAAGAATAATCAATTCTCAGAGATTGGTGGGAGCAGACTGCGGTTTGATAAGATGCTATGAAGACCAAAATGCTTGTTGAAGACAGTATTCGCGATCAAGAATGGCTAGAAAGTCTCTTGGCTGATATATGGTACAAGCATTTCATAGATGTAGAACAAAAAAATGATGTCCATATACGATATGGTAGGAAAGCCAAACGACGTCTTGGTTCGATAAGTCTCGATCCTCGTGATCGTAAGAGCTCAATCATTACAATTAATCCGTTATATCAAGATATGGAGGTGCCAGAGTACGTAGTGGTGGCAACAATTGTACACGAAATGACACATTATGCCCACGGATTTAACTCGCCTCTAGAGCAAAAACAACGACATCCGCATAGTGGTGGGGTAATTCGTAAGGAATTTGCTGAAAGAGGGCTAGAAGAGATGTATATTCAACAACAAAGTTGGCTCAAAGATAGTTGGGTATCAATCGTTCAGAGATATTTTCCAAATGAACCGTTAGTGAAGCGTCGCTCAACTTCCAAAAAGAATACAGTACGACTACAAACACCCTGGTGGATGCGATGAGTAGAATATGTATGCAATATATTATTACTTGCAATGTAAATTTTCCCGCCACCAAAGTAAAAAATCAATAGCCTTAAATACTTACGTGTATATACCACATCGGTAGAATAGTCCATTATTTAGCGAAATATTCAAAATTTTGAGGCACATTTACGCTGTACTATTGCAATATTACTATATTAATGCTATAATATTGGTATTATGAAATCGAAAAAACGTGTAATCACCAATAGGAACACTACAGAGCAAATAGAGCTTGGTGGATCTGGGTATAGTACGGCTAAGAAAATGAGCATACGATCGAGAGAACGGATGCAGAGACTTTCTATGAGTCGCGCTAAGAAGTACTTATTGTACATGCTTGCTAGTTTTGTGCTTGCTCAGGTGGTGAAATTCTTGATATACAACGTGCTGTTTCGGGGTGAATCAACTCCGGGTGGAGTATGGTTTTTGCTGGTTATCTATCTCCAAACTGGGTTACTAATACTTACCTTTGTGTTTTTTGTACTTGCAGTATTCAATACCCTCAAGCGACTTTTAACTGAAGAGTTCTAACAGATTTGAAAATTTGTTAGGCATTCGTGTTGTGTTCGTATGTTTTCGCGGTATAATAAGTAGGTTATGATTACACTACTACTTATTATTCTCATTCTTGTTATGCTCTTTGGTTTCGT
>CAYNHH010000074.1:0-2159 GCA_964397085.1 uncultured Candidatus Saccharibacteria bacterium | reverse complement strand
ATGTGAGTAGTCACTGGAAGTCAGCCGTACAACATTACTTTGAGCATTACAAAGACCTCAAGGGTGACATTGTGGAGATAAAAGGTTTTGCAGGCTATGACGATGCAGTAAAAGTATTTAATGAGTGTGTAGAACGCTTTAACAAATAGTCTTCATTCTGTGCTAAAATCTATGTAACCCGCCTGTTGCGGTCCTCTAACAGGATTCACGACTGTGCCGAAAGAAAGGTACGGCGCCTGTAAGACCACCGCTTCTCTCGGGGAATAACCATGCTTCCTGCTCAAGTGCTACTGTGCTTTGGCACTCACCCACAATCAAAGAGGGTTGAAAAACTAGCAAACTAGGCAGGAGAGAACCGGAATTCTCTGCGCATGACTGTAAAGTCTGAGATTAGATACCTCGGAAACTGGCAGTGAATAAACCGTCCTCGACACCCGGATAAGCAACGCCGGGCCAAAGCGTGGATGTGGATCTGCAAAGACAGCCAGGACTAGGGCTTAGAAGCAGCCCCAGGTTGAAAGAGTGCGTAACAGCTCACTGGTCGAGCAGATCTGCGCCACTAAGCACGTAGATGTACGTGGCAACGCCGGTTACGTGCGCCGGTTGGAGCTAGCCTCCCGTTGTGCATCACCTTCATCCTGGCAATTGCTGAATGGGTGAAGTAGGGTAGTGTGTCTGTGCCGCAAGGTGCGCTATCAACCCAGGCAGGAAGAAGCGCTTCGGCGTGTAAACTGCCAACCACTGGTTGGTGGGCAGAGAGTGAAATCTACTCTCTGCCCACTGCCGGATTTTTTTGTGATAAGATTTAATAATGAAAATATTTATTTGTTGTAGCAAGGCATTTTACGGCCACATACCACCAATCCAAAAAACGCTTGAAGACGCAGGTCATATTATTACGTTACCCAATAGCTATGATCACCCAAGTAAAGAAAGTGAAATGCATGCAGCCGGCGCAAAACAACACAGTGAATGGAAAGCATCCATGCTTCGTTTGCAAATAGAAAAAATTCAGAACAACGATGCAATTTTAGTGCTCAACTTTAAGAAAAATGACCTGGAGAACTATATAGGTGGAGCAACTTTTCTGGAGATGTTTAAAGCATTTGAGCTAGGTAAGAAGTTATTTTTGTATAATCAAATACCTGATGGTATCCTGCGCGATGAAATCCTTGCTTTTGATCCGGTACTAATAAATCAAGATGTTACATTGATTAGGGAATAAACTATTCAATTGCGCGTTCATAGTGAGAATTAGATAAGTAAAAATGTGATATAGTGCCAATATGATACATAAGCAGATTGTATGCGGTAGTGCCGATTTAAGTAGTGACTTTACTTGTGCTGATACTCAGGCTCGATTGGGACCAGTAATAGAATATGTTCTTGAGCTAACAGGAAAAGTAAGACCAAAGCTGTGTTTTGTGGGAACGGCTAGCGGAGACTCACCCATATGGATTGCTAAATTCTACGATGCATGTAGCGGTAAGAATATTGAGCCAAGTCATTTGCAGCTTTTTAAATCACCAAATCATCACGATATAAAAAAGTACCTACTATCACAAGATGTTATTTGGGTAGAAGGTGGCTCGACAGAAAATATGCTGGCTGTATGGAATGTACACGAAGTGTATCAAATAATGCGTGAGGCTTACGAGAAAGGAGTAATTCTCGCTGGGTATAGTGCTGGTGCTGTTTGCTGGGGCACCGGAGGCACCACTGACTCTTTTGGTTCAACACCCAGGCCGTTCTCAAACTCATCAGGGTTATTGCCATTTTCTATAGGGGTACATAATGATACAGAGAAGTTACGTATGCCATTATTTAAAGAATTGATTCATAACGGAAACATACCAGAAGGCTTTGTTACTGATGAAGGAGTATCTATTCATTTCATAGACTCACAACCTGTAAAGATCATTTCTGACGCTCCAGGCAAGGCTGCATACTTTGTTCATAATAACGAAGATAATCAATTGTTAGAAATTAGAATTGAGCCCGAGCTACTCAAATAAATACAATATAGTTGCTGTCTGGTTTTTGTTTGATATTTCCAGTCGAGTCTAGGATGACAAAGGTAGTGTACAATAAGTACATGAGTAAGATTCTCGATGACTTAAACGACGAGCAACGTGCTGCTGTACTTGCAATTGATGGCC
>CAYNHH010000073.1:0-2306 GCA_964397085.1 uncultured Candidatus Saccharibacteria bacterium | reverse complement strand
GCCGAGGTAGAAGGTATGGCTACCTATGAAACGATTGTGGCTGAGACACTCAAGTATGGTTTGATGCCTGCAGTAGTGCCACAACTGAAGACCATTACTCTTGGTGGAGCAGTAACTGGAATAGGTATAGAATCTAGCTCGTTTAAGTATGGTTTTCCGCATGAGACAGTAGTGGCAATGGATATTCTTACTGGCGATGGGCGAGTGGTTGAGGCGATGCCCACTGGTGAGCATAAGAATTTGTTTTATGGATTTCCAAATAGCTATGGTAGCCTTGGCTATGCACTCAAGCTTACTATTGAGCTAGTGTCGGTGAAGAAATATGTGAAGCTTAGTCATGTGCGATACAAAGATATGACACGTTACTTTGGTGACTTGCAAACCGTTTGTGACACTGGCTTGTGGCAAGGTAAGAATATCGATTTTATCGATGGGATGATCTATCAAAAAGGGGAGTATTACTTGGTGCTGGGCCAAATGACCGATACAGCACCATATGTCAGTAGCTACACCTATAAAAACATCTACTATAAATCTATTAGAGATCGTGATGAAGACTATCTGACAATCGGTGATTATATATGGCGTTGGGATACTGATTGGTTTTGGTGCTCACAAAATATGGGTGCAGAGAATCCGGTCATCCGTAGACTCTATGGCAAGAAACGTCTGCGTAGTGATGTGTTTATGAAGTTGCTTAATTTTGAGATGAAACATAAGTACAAGCAAAAGTTAGATGTGCTATTTCGCAGGCCAGCTACAGAGATGGTAATACAAGATGTGGAGATTCCTATTGAGAGATGTCAGCAGTTTTTGCAGTACTATTTGCAGACTATCCCAATACTTCCTGTCTGGGTGTGTCCTGTGCGTCAGTACGATCCAAAAATTGATTGGAGCCTGTACACTATAGATGCCAAGAAGCTGTATATAAATTTTGGTTTTTGGTCTGGTGTATCCCAAAAAAATAATGACGCTACTTGGCACAATACATCTCTTGAAGCTAAAGTCACTAGCCTTGATGGTAAGAAGTCGTTGTATTCAGATGCTTATTATGATGAAAAAACTTTTTGGCTGCTCTATAACAGATCACAGTATGATATACTAAAAAAAATGTATGACTCCAAGGGGGCATTCAAGAATTTGTATGAAAAAACAGTAAAAAGGGGTTGAGAAATGGCAGATACAGAATATAAGAAATACAAGAAGAGTCTTCAAAAGCTCTTAGATATCGCTCATGTAAAAATTGATGGGAAGAACCCAAGTGATCCTCAGGTGCACGATAATCGTTTTTATCAACGGGTACTTAGTGAAGGTAGCTTAGGTGTTGGTGAGAGCTATATGGATGGTTGGTGGGATTGTAAGGCATTAGATCAGCTTATAGCTAAAGGATATGAAGCACATGTTGATGAGCACTTGAGCTCAAGACAGCAGGCTAAGTTCTTGATGTATCACGTCAAAGCGCGCATAGCCAACAGACAGTCGGGCGCGCAAGCCTACAAGAATGCTCAGAGTCACTATGATATTGGTAATGATCTCTATGAGCCTATGCTGGGTAAGACTATGGCATATACTTGCGCGTATTGGTCTTGGGGTGCAAAAACTCTCGACCAAGCACAGAAAGACAAGTTTGAGTTGATTTGCCGTAAACTAAAACTCAAAAAAGGCATGACCGTATTAGATGTGGGTTGCGGCTGGGGGGGCCTGTCTATGTATATGGCCAAGGAGTATGGCTGTAAGGTAGTGTGTTTTACGCCAGCCCGTGAGCAAATTGCATTTATCAAGCAACACTCCAAAGGACTTAAAGTAAAGCCATTACTTACTACTTGGCAAGACTATAGTGGCAAGAAGAAATTCGATAGAATAGCGGCAATTGGCGTAACTGAGCATATTGGACCAAAAAATTATGGTGATTTTTTGGCTAAGATGCAAAAATTACTTACTGATGATGGGTTGTTTTTACTCCATACCATAGGTGGTAATTTTAGCGTTCAAGCTAATGATGTCTGGATAGATAAATATATATTTCCAGGTGCGGTTCTTCCTTCTGTACAACAATTATCAGCTGCTGCAGAAGGTAAATTTGTAATGGAAGATTGGCATAACTTAAGTACTAATTATGATAAGACTTTATTGGCTTGGAATGACAACTTTCAAAAATCATACGCTTCGCTCGATCATGATAAGTATGACGAAAGATTTAAGCGCATGTGGCAGTATTATCTTCTAGTGTGCGCAGGTCTTTTTAGAGCTCGCCATACTCAACTCTGGCAGATTGTATATAGCCCACACGGCGTAAAGGGCGGATA
>CAYNHH010000072.1:0-2309 GCA_964397085.1 uncultured Candidatus Saccharibacteria bacterium | reverse complement strand
TTGTCTTTCATGATACGTTAATAACGAATTTTTGTAAATTTTGTGACAAAAAAAGCCAGTCTCGTTAAAGACTGGCAAATGCTCTACACGAGCTTGGGGGTACGGAACTCCGCGGCGTAGCCCTTCGCGGGTTGCATGGTTGCAGGCATCGAGCCAGAACCAACTGGCTGCTTGGGCTTCTCTGCCTTGGCGTCGCTGTCCGGGTTCTCTTTCAGCCAGACGAAGCCAGCTTGCAGGTTGCCGTTCTCGGCGATGATGTCAGCGTCGCTCATGCCGCTCTTACGCAGCTTCTTGATCTCTGCTGCTTTCTGTTCCTTCGTCATTCTCGGCATCGTTGGATTCCTCCTGGTCGGGGTGTGTGAGTAATTGACGGGTTCGGAAGTGCCATTGGTAGCTTTGTAGCTTACCAAGCTGACAGGTAAGGTACGCTTCCCAGTCTGTGCCCTGCGCAGGCTGGTCAGTATTATACCATCTTGCAAGGGCGTCGTGCCAGATTAGCTGGCTACCACTAAATTTTGCAATGTCAAAAGGTGCTATCAAATCAGAAAACTCATCATCCCAAGCGCTGAGATGATTGAGCGTATTACACGCTAGCTGAAAAGCCGGATTACCAAACTCAACTACAAAATGATTATACTCCGATCGATCTTCGTAAACATATTTTTGCATCTTCTGAATAAGAAGAATAATTGGCAGTAGCTGAAACATCTCTCGAAATCTATACGCGAAACTCTCGTTTTGAGAGTAGTATTCTTTCAACTTTTCGATACTCGAGAATCTGTAGTCAGTAGTTAAGTTGAATATTGATGCTCCGACCCAGCCATACATACAATCATAAAAGGTTCTCTGATTACTACTCCGCTTCCCATTAGGAAATACTAGATGGCTACCTGAAACACCGCAAGACTCCCAATTCTTATCCCAAAAACTTGCAAACCATCCCATCTCTAGCGCCACACGAATCGCACCAAACAACTTATCGATATCGCCCTGCGCAAAAGTTTCGATATACAGCTTGGCATCAGTGGCACTAATGAAGCTGTCGCGCAGAAAATGTTCTGCTGGCCCACGAATTGCTTCATAGTCTTCAGACTCGTACTGAACTACTACACCGGGTAGAGCTCTTGTGACTCTACTCAATAATTTGTAAGTCTCGTCAATAGATTCTCCTGTACGATGATTGATAGATGCAATGGGTAACAAGACTTCTTGATATGGGTCAAGCATTAGCCAATAGTTGTCGTCCATCTTTACTGCTACACAATGATGAAAACTATTGGCAGTGTATGGATCTTTAAATTCTTCCAACTGACTTTGCATTGCAAAACGATGTTCGTCTGGAATATCAATACTGTGCTGTTCGCACCACAGCATAGAATACTCAATGGTTTGCACAAGCATCTCAGCAAAAGTACTGCTTCTATCACGAACGGTATTGACGTACATATATTCTACGCCCGCCAGTTCACACCATCCACACAGCATTGCACTTACTCCAAGGCAATTTGGTCGTACCATGCTCGATGGATACTGGCCATATTGGCGTGGTAGCGCTTCTAATGGATTGTGTCTCATTTTTGTACCAAACTTTTTTGCACGATACTCATTGAGTACAAACCAATTACCGCACCGAAGTTGCTCAAAAACAGTCTTAATTCTAACTTCACGTTCTGCCAAACTTTTTTGACTAAAACCAATTGCTGCTTCTACGCAGCCAAATGGCAAGTTACGCTGAGCTTCTCGCATTAGCCAAGTCCCTAGTAACGTGAGCTCATGCTCAGTTTCTCTGTCGCTCCATGCAGGTTCTACAGGTAAAAATGTTTGTTTACGTGCACTGCGCAATGCATCTTTGTGATGCATAGTACTTAGAAGTGTACTCACATAATGTGGGCCAAGTCTTCTTAATTGGTCATCCTGGGGCGACATGGCTTGGAAATTTTGAAAAAGAGTTGCTAGAATCTTAGCTTCAGATGTAACAAAATCTTTCCTTGAGTAATTTGGCGTAAAATCACCGTCTTCAAAACAAAATGTTGCATTCTCTCTGTCGATAATGCCATTTTCGTCAAAGACATATGTACCATGTTTTAGAGCCAGCCTAATCGCGTCTGTGAGCATCCTGCTCCTTTTTGAAGGTACAGATTAGAACTTCGATATATTACCATATTTCTTTGATTATTACTATATATTGATACTAGCGTAAACAAAAAAACCACCCTATTTGAGTGGTTCTTTGGCGTGGCTATTTATAAGATCGTGGTGGAGCATATCGGGTTCGAACCGATGACCTCATCCATGCCATGGATGCGCGC
>CAYNHH010000071.1:0-2351 GCA_964397085.1 uncultured Candidatus Saccharibacteria bacterium | reverse complement strand
GCGTACCTGGTCACCCTGTTCGGCAGTGAAGCCCTGCGACTGCTCGGGTGTCGCGTTGGCGATCTTTTCCAGTTCACTACGCTGCTTGGAGGCGTTGTAAGTGTCCAAAAGGTCACCGGCCACGCGGGTGCCTATTTCAAATCCTCGTGCCCATCCCATATCAGACCTCCACCATTTCTAGGCCCAGAGCCTGGTAATTCACGCGGTCAAACCCATCGGCGTGTCGCTGCACTGCAGACGGCATGACCTTGGCCACTTCATCCGCCATCACGCCACGGTACCGGCGCATATCCGGGTCATCGATGTAGCCAAACTCGTACAGGTTCAACCCTGTGGCCTTGCCGACCAGTTCAATATCGTCTTTCAGGCGACGGTCGGACGGCATACCCATCCAGGCCGCGCCGATCTTGGCGCCAGCGCCCAGCAGAGCGCCAAAGCCTTCACCGGCGTGCTGGTCCTGCGAATTCTTGTAACCGGCCTGGGCATTCCACATGGTGGTCGCGTTGGACCCCATGCCCCCGGCCATCGTGGATCCAGTCTGGTACCCGCCCAAAATTCCACCGGCGCCCGCATTGGCAATGCTCAAACCTGCGCCCGCGTTCGGTCCTGATCCACCGCCACCACCGCCACCGCCGAAGCCCATGGGGCCAAACCCACCACCGCCACCGCCGCCACCCGGGCCGTAGCCGTTCTTGCCCGCGCCAATCGCGCTGATCGCCAGATTGGCCGACATATCGCCCATGCCGGCCATACCCTTCATGGCGCCATTCAATTGGAATTTTTGGGCCAGGTCGGTTTGCGCAAGCCTTGTGCGGGTGTTGTTCTTGGCACCAGCCAGCGCCAGCCCCTGGTCGGCATTGCCGCGCATCATCATCGCAGCGAAGGCGCCGCTATTAGGGTCAATCCCGGCTCGTTGTGCGGCGCGGATGGTTTGCCCGCGCGCGTCGGACATGCCCTGATTCACATCGCCTACCGCCACCCCCAACTGCTGGTCCCGGTATTTCTCCGAGCCCATTTCTTGCACTTTTGCGATCAGCGCATCCTCTTGGGGCATGCCGACTTCTTTCCAGCGCTTGTCACGCTCCTGCATTTGGGCGTACTGGTAGTCGTTGAGCTTGATGGCGTTATCGGCCAGTTTGGCATTGGTCGCCGCAGTTTGGCCGTTGGCCTGGGCGCTGACCATGGCCGCCGCATTGGCACCACCAGCAGAAGCGGCCTGGGATGCCAGCGCCGCCTTGTTGTAGTCCATCGTGAAGCCGAATTGATCCGTTGCTTGCTTGTCCAAACGGTCCTGACGGTTCACGTCATATTCATACTGCTTGTCTGCGCGCTCGATGCCCTTGGTCATTTCCTCCATCTGAATAGGAGTCAACTGCTTTTGATAGTCCATGTACTGAGTAATCAGGCTATCCTGAACACCCATGGACTTCAATTGACCCTCGACCAGTCGGGGATCCGGTGGCGGCGCGTTACTCGATTTTGCTCCCATCACTTATCTCCCAAAAACCGGCATTCGTCCCGGTGCATCACATACAAAATCACGTCCCCGCCATCGGAGGCCGCGCCCTTCAATACCGCTTCCTGACGAAACCCAAGGTGTTCATCGAAGCGCCTGGCCACCGTGTTGCTGGCCTCGACGTAGCCCCGCACATACTCGCACCCTGCTACCAGGAACGGGTACCGAAAGCACGCCAGCAGATAGTCCTTGGTCATCCAGCGTTTGCCTGGTACCGCACCCACGTGCATCCAGACGTTTTGCCGGTTGTACCCCTCGTAAATCACCCCTGCAACCAGCACGCCGTCTTTCTCCAGACCAATGCCTGCCATGCCGCCCATCCATTGCAAGGGCGTGAACTGGCGCACGAACGAGAAAACCCGCTCTGCGTCATAGTTTCTGGTCCACACTGCCATGCTCAAAACTATGGCATGTGGGGCACGCAATCAATACACCGCCACGCGCGCCACCGCCCCACCTGAAACCAGTTGGAGTCCGATATACCCAATAGGGGTTGTCCCACCGCCCGGGTCTGCGGCATAACGTACCGTGTTGGCGTCGTAAACCTGGGCGCTCAGATTTGATCTGGCGTTCGCCGCCGTTGTGGCACCGGTTCCGCCGTTTGCAACAGCCACGGTCCCCGAGACATTGGATGCGGTACCCGCGCTTGTGATGAACCCAGACGGATTCGAACTGTTGTACGGCGTGAACCCCAATGCGCCAGTAACATCCCCGGAGGATATGCCAGTGATGTACCCTGATGGATTTGAGTTGCTGTAGGGGGTGAACCCGATAGCGCCAGTCACATCGCCGGATGACAGCGTGACGGCGCCGGAACGGGTGTTAAACGTCGTAA
>CAYNHH010000070.1:0-2513 GCA_964397085.1 uncultured Candidatus Saccharibacteria bacterium | reverse complement strand
ATTTATGCCAATCGGCGTACGCTAACACTGAGTAGCAAAGAAGTATATGAGTAGGAATACACTGTGAGGCCAATTCGCTCTAAAAAAATATTTACCTTACTTTTTACACTTGTTGCTGGTGCTGTACTCATATACGCAGGCAAGAATGCTACTACCAAAAATAGTATTGTAGCAAGCTCACCAGCCGGAACGCATAGAATCATCAAGGTAGTAGATGGTGATACGGCTGAGATAGACATCAATGGGCAAAAGCGAACTGTGCGATTTATAGGTATGGATACGCCTGAGGTGGTAGACCCACGCAAGACGGTGCAGTGTTTTGGTAAGGAGGCAAGTGCAAAAGGACATGAATTGCTCGAGGGGAAGTCGGTGAAGTTAGAATATGACGCAGTGGTAGGTGAATCTGATAAGTATGGCAGATTACTTGCCTATATTATCCTGCCGAGCGGTGAGATATATAATCAAAAGATGATAGCAGACGGCTACGCCCACGAGTATACATATCAGAGTCAAGTCTATAAATATCAGGCACAGTTTAAAGAAGCCCAAAAGTCAGCCGAGGCCGGTCAGTTGGGTCTTTGGAGCCCAAATACTTGTAATGGTGATACAAAGCAAGCTGCTAAGTAAACTGTATTGCTAGTCATGCAACCTAGCGTTTGTTTGATTATGTAATCTAAAAAGCTTATACTTTATATAAATAAGTAATAATATGGCTGTCAAAAAATCATCGAAGGCTCGTAGTAAAACTTTCAAGAAGAAGGCGGGTTTTCAATTTCGTTGGTGGATGGCAATAATTCTTATTGGGTTGGTTGCTGTTACTGGCCTAATAGTGTTGAGATTCAGCAGGGCAAGTGGTGGTACACATTACTTGCAGAATAATTTTGGTGGGCACAATTACGGGGCAGCTGTGATGAAAGATGTAACTGGAGAACATTACTTTTGGTGTGGTATTTATCAGTTTGTTGGTGCAGATGGTAAGCCAAAAGGGGAGGAAGTGATATATTACCAACACCTTGACTACGCAACTGGTCAGTACTCTACAGCTTATCCAACACTACGTCCACTTGACCCTAATACTAAGGTGATTGATAAGAATCGAAGTGCCGGCTGGGAAAATGGCCAGCATATGTGTGACCCTACGATTGTGGCTGGGAACTTTAATGTGCGAGGGACCACGTACAAATACGCGCTCTACTATGATTCTGATCCTGAAGGTATGTCAGTTAATACTAAGATAGGTGTAGCATACACCAATAATCTTTCTGGTGATGATAACAACCCAACGAAATGGAAGTTTATTGATCATCCAATTATCTGCGAATATGGAACCAAGAAAGACACGTATGGGGTAGGTACTGCAAGCGCAGTGATTGACCCAGATGACACTACTAAGGTGAAGATGTTTTTCTATGATACCTCACATACGGGGCCAACCCTGCCGAATGGTCGTATACCTGATATGTATGTTGTGACTGGTAGTAATGGATATGACTTTGGGTGGGATGCTAACTGTGCGCATCGAGCATCAACTGGCCAGTTTGAGCAAAAAACTGTCAATCCAAATAATGTTAGTTCGCCTGGTGGTGACTTTGCTTTTGATAAAGAGAACAATTGGTATTATATGGTTAGCGGTGATGCCAAATCAGGTAGACACCCTCATGAAGATGGTGTAGTTAAAAAAGGTGCAGACGGAAAGGATGAAGATAATCTAGCAGAAGCCTCTCAGCTTACTATTGCAAGGATACGTCCGGAGGCACTCACCGATACTAGTAAGGGTGGTTGGCAGAATCTTGGACAAATTAATTCTGATACTACCAAGAGTTATCTCAATTTCAACGCAGCAATGCTTCGTAACGGCAGCGGATATCTTGATGGTGTTGCCGGCATGAAGGGCGGGGTGCGTAAGCTTGATATATGGAATTCTCAAATTGTGATTAGCCCCGCTGAGAAAAATTTAGGTATAGCGAATAATGACACCGATTTGACGACGGCTAATCCCAATTATTTGAAGATTACCTTAATTCAATGGGTTCCAGGTAGAGTGCCATTGTTGAGATACTCCAACCCTCAAACAGAACATATTACTACCTCTGGTGTGAGGCCAAAGGCAAATTATACCTATGACGACCAGACCTATTATGTATTACCAAGCCCACTTGGTGCAGAATGGAAACCAATCTACTCATGTGTAACAACCGGGCTGTATGACTATTTCTTGTCTACCAGGGAAAATTGTGATGGATTTTTGAGGCTAGGACTTGTGGGGTATAGTTATGGGGGTGCTAATGCACCAAATCTTTCAGGTAAGTGGGTAAAACTGTATCGATGCTGGAATACTCCTGGGCCAAATGGGCTTGGTGAGAATTTCATGAGTGTAAGTGAAAACTGCGAAGGGGCAGGTAAGCCGGTTGACAGCTCGTATGGCTGGGTATCACTCGATTCAGGGAACGGTGCTTTTAAGTAGTAATGCAAAGCTCTCAAGAACTGCACTCCAATTATTCCCAAGACAAAAA
>CAYNHH010000069.1:0-2520 GCA_964397085.1 uncultured Candidatus Saccharibacteria bacterium | reverse complement strand
GCAACAATTGCTGTAGTGAGTGTTTTTGCCTTTGTGGCCTTTGCCGGCACCGTGCGGTATGCAGTGAGTCAGCCAAATACGAAAACTGATAGTGCTTCAACTCAAAACCAAAATACCGATAGTACAAATTCAGAAATACCAAACACCAATCAAACCACCAATCCAAACATTACTCAACCTCAAACTGGTACTGGTAGTAATAATTCTGCTACAACTGCTCGCTGTAGCACGTCACAAAAGACTGCCTATACTAATCAGTATAATGCACAAGTTGCTCAAGAAAATGCACGCCACACTAGCCAAATTAATTTTCTCACCTCTACTGGCGCATCTGCAGCCGCAATAAATTCAGAAAACAGTACACATAATGCCAACTTGAGTTCAATCGCAACCCAATACCAGAATAATTTGCGCTCTATTGGGTGTTAGCATATGCCTTTTACCTCTTATGATAAAGGAGTATAATCACTAATAAATGAATAACTCCAAGCCAACCTCATACAAATCGGCAATACCACCTGTGATAGCTGTACGTAACCTTACTAAGCGCTATGGCAACACTACTGCCGTTAGTAGCATTAGTCTGAATATAGAAGCTGGTGATTTTTATGGTTTTATCGGCCCAAATGGTGCAGGTAAAACTACCACTATTAAGTCGATGCTCAACTTACTTAAAATTGACGAAGGTACTATAGAAATTTTTGGAGAAAATGTAAGTAAGAATCATTTTCAACAAAACATTGGATATGTTCCTGGTGAAGCCAATTTGTACGACAACTTGAGTGTGAAAGAACAAATAGAGTATTTTGCACGGTATTATCCAAATATTGACTCCAGGTACCTCAAACATATAAAAGGCCTTTTTGCTATTGATGAAGACAAAAAAATAGCTCAGCTCTCGCTAGGTAACAAAAAGAAAGTGGCTATTATCTGTGCGCTTATGAATCAGCCTAAGCTTTTAATATTCGATGAAGTATCAAACAGTCTAGACCCTTTAATGCAGAGAAACCTTTTTGAAGAACTTAAGCGGCTAAACCAAGCTGGAGTGACTATATTTTTCTCAAGCCACAATCTTGAAGAGGTACAAACATATTGTCGTAATGTGGCAATTATTCGAGAAGGGGAGATCATTCGAACTGATAATGTTGAGAAAATCGTTGAAAGCATGGGAGTACAGATAACGATAAAGACCAAACAAAAACTTAACCCAGGGTTTTTCACCAAACATAAGATTACTCATCATGAGCTTTCTAGCGGTGCAGTAACCTTTATTTATAAAGGAGATATAGATGAGCTGGTATTTTTTGCATCTAAGTATAAGCTTGAATCTCTGCGCATCACTGATGTGAAGCTAGAAGATATCTTTAATGAATTTTATGAAAAGGGGCAACAATGAAAGCACTTTGGAATCTCTATAAGTTTGAGATGAGGCAGAATTTTAAATCATTCTTAATATGGTTTGTTTTGATAGCAATTTTATTGTTCTTACTCATGCTCATGTTTCCCACATTTAAATCGAGTGAGTATCTTGAGCTTATTAATGCCAAAATAAATGCAATTCCAAAGGGGCTTGGTACTGCATTTGGGCTTGATTCATCTGTGGCGGGTGTGAGCTTTCAAAATATTGTTTTTTGGTTTGGATATTCTACTCAGTTTTTTGTAATTGCAATTATTATCTACGCAATCAACTTGGGTTCAAATATTGTTTCAAAAGAAAATGAAGAAAAACACATTGATTATCTTGCTACCAAGCCAATCAAGAAAAGTAGTATTGTTATAGCTAAATATAAGGTTTTAGTAACTTATATTTTGATCTTTTCGGTGGCATTATTTGCAGTAGGATGTGTATCTATCATGATATTTAACGTTGATAAGACTCCTTTTTTTAGTGAAATCTTACGATTATTCACTAAGGTATTCTTTGAATACCTATTCTTTGGCACACTGGCCTTTGCATTAGCAGCTGCTTCTCGTAGAACCACTAAGTCTTCACTGGTAGTAGTGGCAATATTTTTTGGTAGCTATGTACTTGGTATTGTGTCGCAGTTGCAAGACAAACTACACAAGCTTCAATATCTCTCACCATATATTATGTTTCAGACTGATAAGGCAACAAGTGGTTTTAGCCAGACAGACTACTGGTATATGGGAATTTTATTCGCTCTAAGTATAGTAATGTTTGTCGTAGCGCTTTGGCGCTATACCACCAAGGATCTTAGTCTTTAGAGTTATTTACAGATCGGCCTTTTGAGGTAATTTGAGCTCAATTCCATCTTCTAAGGGCTTGTTTGGCTCTGGATCGACACAGTCCTCCAGATCAGCTTTGATTTGCTTTTCATTAATACCTTGCCCAATAAAAACGAGTTGTGTTTGCGGGGTGTCATCATGCCAGTTTTCCCAAACAATCTCAGGCCGCACCCCAACAAGTTGAAAAATATACTTTCGCGAGTGGCCCTTGAGACCAAAGTCTGCAAATCCTTTCGCACGGTAGACTTCTACAGGTAGTTTGCGATTTACAAA
>CAYNHH010000068.1:0-2669 GCA_964397085.1 uncultured Candidatus Saccharibacteria bacterium | reverse complement strand
GAAGAGGCTGTCTCGGCAGGCATTACTGATATTATTATTGTGACCGGTATGCATAAGCGGTCGATTGAAGATCATTTTGATCACAATCAAGAGCTCGAGACACGCCTGATTGAGTCAGGCAAGAATGAGATTGCACAAGAGCTTAAGAATATTGCCGATATGGCCAATTTTATATATGTGCGGCAAAAAGGCCCCTATGGTAATGGTACGCCGATACTTAATGCCGCTCACTTGGTAGAGAATGAGCCATTTCTGGTGCTTTGGGCAGATGATTTTTTCGTCTCAAAAGTACCACGCTCTGTTCAGCTCATGGATGAATATAATAAATCTGGAAAATCAGTCATTTCCTTGGTGGAAGTATCAGAAGAAGATATTGGAAAGTATGGTTCAATAAAAGTGAATGCCCAGTTGAAAAATGATCTTTATGAGATTAATGGTTTGGTAGAGAAGCCACACAGGGGCGAACACCCATCACTGTTGGCATCCGTGGGAGGGTATATCTTGACCCCAGAAATATTACCAATATTGGCTCGACAGTCTCCTGATCATACTGGCGAGGTTAGTTTGGCTCAGGCAATTAGTGAGCTGGCTCAGAACGAGCCGATACTTGGTAAAGTTATAGAAGGTAATTGGCACGATACTGGTAACAAAGAGAAGTATTTGCAGGCAATTGTGGATGTTGCTCTTGAAGACCCTGAGCTCAGTGAAGGGTTTCGAAATTATCTCAAAGACAAACTCTAGTAAATTTTGCAGACTATTACACTTTGTAGTAGAATATGAGCTAGTTGAATAGGGCGTTATATCAAGAGCTACCACCTCATGAAAGTCCCGCAAGCCAATCGGCGTACGATAGGCAAAGAGTGATCCACCACGGATAAGCCCGGTGGAACCTCCCAGTGATTATCTGGGACCGGGCATCTAAGGTGGTTTTATTATATAAAAAAAGGATAGATTACTATGAAAGAAGATGAACTGCACAAAATACGACATAGCCTAGCACATATAATGGCTGCTGTGATGCATAAGAGGCACCCAGAGGCACAGTTTGGTGTTGGACCGGTGGTAGAGAACGGATTTTACTATGATATGGTACTAGATAGTCCTATAGAGCTTAGTGAGTTATCTGCTATTCGCAAAGAGATGCGTAAAATGATAGGCCAAAAGATTGATTTTTTACCTGAAGAATGGCCAATAGATACTGCTATTAAGTATTTCAAAGATCATGATCAGCCTTTTAAAGTAGAACTCCTTACTGATCTTAAAGAAAAAGGTACTACAGCGGTGGCAGATAGCGGTGATAGTGACTTAGTAGAAAATACTGAAAAGGTTACGGCAGTTACGGTGTACAAGACGGGTGATTTTGTTGATTTATGTCGTGGACCGCACGTAAATAACACTTCAGAGATTGATGCAAAGTCTTTTGATTTACTTAAGGTATCAGGTGCGTATTGGCGTGGTAACGAGAATAATCCTCAGATGCAGAGAATTTATGGTGTAGCATTTACAACAGAAGTGGAATTAACGAAATATAAGGGAATGTTAGTAGAAGCAGAGAAACGTGACCATCGTAAATTGGGTAAGCAACTCGACCTATTTACCTTTTCAGACCTGGTAGGAGCTGGCCTACCCATGTATACACCTCGTGGGACAGTATTGATAGAAGAATTGAAAGGAGTACTCAAAGACCTGGGATCAAAATACGACATGCAACAAGTCTCTATTCCTCACTTAGCCAAGATAGAATTATATGAGACATCAGGACATGCCGAGAAGTTTGATGACGAGTTATTCAGAGTGCAGAGCCACTACAAGCAAGAGTTTATTCTTAAACCAGTAAACTGCCCACATCATACTCAGATATATGCCTCTAAGCCACGTAGCTACAAAGATCTGCCTATTCGGTATGTCGAGCAGACCATGCAATACAGAGACGAAAAACCTGGTGAGATAGGTGGCTTGCAACGTACCCGAGGATTTACTGTAGATGATGGCCATACTTTTTGTACTGTCGAGCAGATAAAGGGTGAAGTAGAGATGATAGTTGAGATAATATCAGGATTTTATCAGTCACTAGGCTTGTGGGGCGATCATTGGGTGTCACTGTCTGTCAGAGACCCAAAGACACCAGAAAAGTACATTGGTGATGAAACTGATTGGGCTCAATCTGAGAAAATGTTGCAAGAAGTTGCAGATGAGCAGAAGTTGGGTGCAAAGCGAATGGAAGGCGAAGCTGCATTGTATGGCCCCAAGCTCGACTTTATGTTTAAGGACGCATTGGGTAGAGAAACCCAACTAGCTACTATTCAGCTCGACTTCGCTACTCCTAAGCGATTTGGGCTAGTCTACACCGATAACGAAGGCAATGAAAAGAACCCAGTAATGATTCATCGCGCGATCTTTGGGTCTTTTGAGCGCTTTATTATGATACTTATTGAACATTTTGCTGGAGCTTTTCCATTATGGCTTGCACCAGAACAGGTGAGAATTCTACCTGTGTCTGAGAAGTTCCTTGATTATGCTAGCAAGGTATATGATCAGCTCAAGCAGGCAGGAATACGAGTCACTCTTGATGACGACAATGAGTCACTTGGTAAGCGCATACGAAGCTCAGAGATGTATAAAGTGCCATATACGCTCGTTGTGGGTGAAAAAGAGCAAGAATCTGGTGC
>CAYNHH010000067.1:0-2870 GCA_964397085.1 uncultured Candidatus Saccharibacteria bacterium | reverse complement strand
AAGTAGTAATGCAAAGCTCTCAAGAACTGCACTCCAATTATTCCCAAGACAAAAAGCAACGTGAGTTTGAGCTGATTGAAGAATTCTTACACATATGCCCAGACTTTGTTGGCTATGAATTTTTACAGTTTTCTGAGAATCCAGACATGGTATATCAAAAAGGTGAGCAACAAATAGGCTTTGATAGTGTTATTATTTCTGAAGATCAGGCGACGATTGATTGTTACTTTGACACGGCTATGTGTACTGTCAATCTCCCTACGCAACTCACTCAATCTGAAAAAGATGATAAGATTGCGGTATTTTTTGAGAACAAATTATTCAAGCATTGGCGCCGGTATGCATTACCTACTGTACTAGTATTCTCTTTGGTAGATACACAGTCTACAACTTTTGCCGATATCTTGCATGTGGCACAGCGATTTAAGTTGCCTGAGTTTGAACTTTTCAATATCTCTGATTATTATCTCTGTGATGGTAAGCAGTTTGTAAAGATTACCGAAACGCCAAAGGTTGATTAGGTAGAACCACAACACAATCCTCTACATAAGGCTTTATATATTCTTATGCTTATGCTATAATCGATTCAAATTACTAAGATGGGAGTTGAGGCTTGACTATGCGCAGTAAGCTTGGAGCTAAAAAAGCAACAGTAACCAAAATACAGGCCATGTTATTGGCTTTACTTGTAGTACTGTCTTTTTTAATCACCCCAGTCGAGCCAGCAAATGCCGCCTCATCTACTGCAATACCAGACTTTGTGGCTCAGTTTGGGACACCTGGTAGTGATAATGGTCAGTTTAATCGACCTACTGGTGTTGCCTCGGATTCTTATGGCAATATCTATGTAGTTGATTCAGACAATAATCGCATCCAAAAATTCGATAGTTCGAACAATTATCTCACTCAATGGGGCAGTTATGGTACGGGCAATGGGCAATTTAGCGGTCCATATGGTATTACTACCGATTCTTCAGGAAATATATATGTGTCAGACACTAACAATAACCGCATCCAAAAGTTCGACAGCTCTGGCAACTACTTAACCCAGTGGGGCAGTGTAAGCTCAACTTGCGCCACTACATATGTACCAGATATCCCAGCTGATAATGGTAAGTTTTGTGTACCATATGCAATTACTACTGATTCTTCAGGAAACATATATGTGGCAGACTCAGGTAATAATCGTATCCAGAAGTTCGACACCTCTGGGAGCTACCTTGGTCAGTGGGGCAGTGCAAGCTCAACTTGTGCTACTACACAAGTACCAGATACGCCAGCTGATGATGGTAAGTTTTGTTTTCCACAGGGCCTTGCTATTGATCTATCAGGAAACATATATGTGGCAGACTCGGGTAATAATCGCATCCAAAAGCTTGACAGTAACGGGAATTATCTTACCCAGTGGGGTAGTTATGGTGGTGGAGATGGTCAGTTCTATACTCCTAGTGGAATAACTACCGATTCCAATGGTTATATCTATGTGGTTAGTACAAATTATAATCGTAATATTCAAAAATTTGACAACAATGGTACTTACTTGAGTCAGTGGAATGGTAGTAGTACTAGTTATGGTTCTTTTGTTGCTCCGTGGGGTATTACTATTGATTCTTCTGGTAAGATTTATGTAGTCGATCAATACAATGCTTTTGTAGCAAAGTACGCTTACCCCGTTACCTCCACAACATTCCCTAATAGTCCTACCGGCGGTGCGCCAGCCAATGTTACTCTCACCACCCCAGATGGTACGAACATTACTTGTGCTGACACGAGTGCTTACAGTAGTCTTGGCACACAAGACACTGGCAAAACCTATCCATTGGGCCTAGTTAACTTTTGTATGACAGTACCAAGTGGCTCTACCAATCTCATTACCCTTACTTTTATTACTGATCTTACTCCAAGCCTAGTTACAGCCAGAAAATACAATTCAACTACCCATACCTATGCTGATGTACCAGGTGCTACTATTACCGAGACTACTGTCTCTGGCCAACATGCATTAGTACTCACTTACAATATTACCGATAACGGACCTCTTGATCTCAACCCAGCTCTCGGTGCAGTGACTGACCCGGTTGGTCTGGCTACTGTAGTATCTAGCCCTGGCTCACTTGCCCCAACAGGTAGTGACACACACTTGGCTTATTTGGTAGCCAGTCTACTCATACTTATGAGTGGCGGTGTGTTGGTGGTAGGGATGCACAAACTCCGCAAGTTACACTAGAAGAATATCAAAGTTCAACTTGTGATGTTATAAATTATATGGTATAAATAGGCTGTCCAAAACGCCCCTTCAAAGAGGTGAGCATCAATGTATGCCAATAACGAAGTTCGCGCACGTGCTGAGGATCTTATTGCTTGTATGGAAAACGCAAAATATCTACTAGCTAAGTACTATGCATACGGCATAATTGAAAAAGTGGAGTATATGGATTTGTTCGCTGAATTGGAGGTATTGCGTGAAAAATTTTCATATGCTGGGATCGATGAAGACCAGCTGGAAAGAATTGACGGCGAATACTTCAAATGGTTGCTTTCTGTTCTGGATGTAGTTATAGAAAAAGTAATGGTCAACCGTGGAGGTGTCGGCTGATGATAGCCAACTGGCATACTGGAGAGTGGATTTGGTTTGTGGTTGCATTGCTCTTTACTTGCATTAGCCCGGTGTTTATTCCTTTTGCAATTCGTGCGCGTGAGACACGCAAAGACATTGGTTTGGCACTCAGCTTTTCTGCAGTATGCTGGGTATGGGTAGCAATCGCTGCATTTAACATTGCTGGCTGGAATCTACAGTGGCAGCCGTGGTCTTGACAGCTTGCTATTTGGGCAGGGGTTTTCGGTACTCCCGAAGACATGTATACCTGCCT
>CAYNHH010000066.1:0-2876 GCA_964397085.1 uncultured Candidatus Saccharibacteria bacterium | reverse complement strand
CTGGAACAAACATTCCCAATGAGAAACGAGTTGAAGTAGCTTTGACATATGTCTACGGTATTGGCATCGTCACAAGCAAGAAGACACTCGAAGCAGTCAAAATCAACCCAGATACGCGTGTAAAAGATCTTAGTGAAGAAGACCTACTTAAAATTCGAGAGTACATCGACAAAAATCTCAAAGTAGAAGCTGATCTTTCTAGAGAAGTAAGTGGTAATATTAAGCGCCTCAAAGATATCAAGGCGTACCGCGGTCTTCGTCACAGTGCTGCCTTGCCAGCAAGAGGTCAGCGCACCAAGACCAATGCTCGTACCAAGCGTGGTAAGCGAGTAACCGTAGGCTCTGGGCGTAAGAAGTCAGCAGAAAAGACATAATCGAAACTAATTAGGTATATACAATAATGGCAACAGCAACAAAAACTCGAAGAAAAAAAACCAAGCGTAATCTACCCAAGGGTACGGTGCACGTGCAGGCTACATTTAACAATACTATTGTCAGTATCACTGACGATGGTGGTAATGTTGTGACCTGGAAGTCATCAGGTTCAGCCGGATTCAAAGGTAGCCGTAAGAGTACTCCGTATGCTGCCCAGATTGCAGCAGAAAAAGCTATTGCTCAAGCCAAAGACCTTGGCCTTACCAAAGTTGATGTAATTATTAAGGGTATTGGATCAGGCCGCGAGTCAGCCGTAAGAGCCCTTATGGCTTCAGGTGTTGCTATTAATAGCATCAAGGATGTTACTGGCATACCTCACAATGGCTGTCGTCCAAGAAAGGCACGAAGGATCTAATTATGGCACGTAATCTTACCCCAATTGTAAAACAATCACGACGTGAAGGTGTTGAATTACACCCTAAGGCTGTAAAAGTCATGGCAAAACGACCGTATGGCCCGGGTCAACACGGACAAGGTCGTCGCAGTAAGCCAAGTGATTACTCGCTCCAGCTACGAGAAAAGCAAAAAGTAAAGCGCATGTATGGTATTCTTGAGCGTCAGTTTCGTAACTACGTACATGAAGCTGAGCGCCAAAGCGGTGTAAGTGGTGAAACTCTACTAAGACTTCTTGAAACCCGACTTGACAATACCGTGTATCGCTTAGGCATTGCTCCTAGTCGACAGTCGGCCAGACAGCTTGTGACGCACGCCCACATTACACTTAATGGCAAGAAGGTAGACATTCCATCTATCCAGGTGAGTGTGAAAGATGTGATTGGTATACGACCTAGTAGTCAGAAGAATGAATACTTCAAGCAAGTAACCGAAACCATTCAGGCCAATACCATTTCAGCTAGTTGGCTCAGCTTTGATCCCAAGAAAATGACCGCCCAAGTCACTGGGCAACCAACTCGTGAAGAGTTAACTGAAGAAATAGACGAACAATTGATTATTGAATATTATTCACGCTAATAAATAACGAAGGAGTTACAGAAGTGTTATACGACATCAACCTACCAGAGATAAATGAAGTTCATAGCGAAGGCAATAGTGCAACTTTTGAAGTTGAGCCACTATACCCTGGTTATGGTATGACTCTTGGCAATGCCATGCGTCGAGTATTACTATCTAGTCTTGCAGGCAGTGCAATTACTGGCGTGAAGATTGAAGGTGTAAGTCACGAATTTTCTGCTGTACCTGGCGTGAAAGAAGATGTGATTGAAATTATTCTCAATCTTAAGCAAGTTCGTTTTGCTAACACTCATGAAGAGCCAATTACTATTTCACTCAAGAAGACTGGCAAAGGTGATGTGACTGCTGCCGATATCAAAGCTGTTGCTGGTGTAGAAGTATCTAACCCCGAGCTAGTGATTGCTACTCTTGATAACGCCAAAAGCAAACTAGAAATGGATCTGCACATTGAGCAGGGCCGTGGTTATGTAGCTGTTGAAAGCCGAGCCAGCGAAAAGCTTCCTGTTGGAATGATTGCTATTGATGCTATCTATACCCCTATCAAGCGCGTACGATACAGTGTTGAAAACACCCGCGTTGGTCAAATGACCAACCTTGATAAACTTATACTAGAAGTTGAGACCGATGGTACCGTCTCACCGAGTGACGCTGTCAAACAATCAGCTGAGATTCTTGTAGGTCACTTCCAGGTACTTGCTGGTCATGACGTAGTAAGTGTCGGCTCTGGTGGTATTGTGACTGCTGCAGAAAAACAAGAAGCCGATATGGCACAAATCTCTATTGACGAAGTCAATTTCAGCCCTCGCACTACCAACGCTCTTATGAACAATGATATTAAAACTATCAAAGAAATTATGGAGCTCAAGCCTACTGAGCTAAAAGAACTGAAAGGTTTTGGACAAAAAGCTTATGAAGAAGTGCTTGAAAAGCTTGATGAACTTGGTGTAAATAGTGTTGACGCTGAAGGAGACGAGGAGTAAGTCATATGCATCGTCACGCCTACGCTAGTCGTAAACTCTCACGTGCTGCCGGTCCTCGCCGGGCGCTTTTGCGTGGCTTACTTGATAGCTTGATCTTGTATGAACGAATTGAGACTACAGAGTCTAAGGCCAAAGAGCTCGCCCCGTATTTTGAGCGTCAAGTAACGAAGGCTAAGCAGCAGACACTATCTGCATATAGAGCCATTATGGCTGAAACTATCAACCCAATCGCTGCACAGAAGCTCAATTATGATCTTGTAAACGGCTTTAAGAGTCGTAACGGCGGCTACACGCGTATTATTAAGACCGGCGCTCGACTAGGTGATGGTGCCCCTATGGCTGTTATCGAGCTTGTATTAGACGAAGACTATGTAGCAACAGACAAGAATACTAACGATTCAAAATCCGATACTAAGAAAGCTACTGCAAAACCAACTGCTAAGGCTAAAACTACCAAGACCAAGTCAACAGCCAAAGTAACCACTAAAA
>CAYNHH010000065.1:0-2960 GCA_964397085.1 uncultured Candidatus Saccharibacteria bacterium | reverse complement strand
TGTACATATCAACACCAGCGGCAATTTCACGCATTATTTTATTCATTTCATAGCCATGACGTTCATAAAATGGCTTCTGGTTGTGAGTAATGAGCTCAATAGTATCAACATTACTTCTGTGCAGTTGGGCTTCAGTCTCTTCTAAAAGTTCTACACCATGTCTTTTGCCTCGCATGCGCGGTGCCACATACAACCAAAATAAGAAAGAACGGCCACTAGCCTGCACACTACTTATACTGTAGCCCACTAGCTCACCATTATCATATAGTCCTAACAAAAGCCTTTTGGGGTGTATACTAGCCAGCTGAAGCTTAGTACGGCTATTTGCGGTACGAATTTCCTGTCGATAATCTGGAGAAAAATACGCAAAGTCCTTTTCTAGGGCTTGACCAAAGAGTGTATGTAGCCGGCCACAATGATATATAGGAATTTGTTTGATTACAGATGAGCTCATATAAACGTAGACAGATTAATGCCTATAAGCCCTCAATATAATGTTCTGCCTCAAGCGCCGCCTTACATCCTTCACCAGCAGCAGTAATAGCCTGCCGGTATCTTGCATCTGCAACGTCTCCTGCAGCATATACACCAGTAATTTCTGTAGCAGTACTAGGTTTGGTTTTGATATAACCCTTCTCATCAAGCGTGAGTACACCCTTAAATAACTTGGTAGCAGGAGTGTGTCCAATTGCTACAAATAGTCCTTCGCATGCAAAGTCAGTTTTTTCATGGGTAACGGTATCTTCAAGTACCACACCGGCCACAAAATCATCACCCTTTACGTCTACAACACCACTGTTCCAGATAATATCGATCTTAGTATGATCCTTTACGCGTTTTTGCATAATCTTACTAGCTCTAAATTCATCTCGTCTATGCACGATAGTGACTTTATCTGCAAACTTAGCGAGAGTCAGGGCTTCTTCCATAGCACTATCACCACCACCAACCACTACTACATGTTTACCAGTAAAAAAGAAGCCGTCACATGTAGCGCAAGCTGAGATGCCCTTGCCCATCAAGCGCTGTTCATTTTCAAGATTCAACCAGTTGGCACTGGCACCCGTAGCAATTATCACTGCCTTGGCTGTGTACTCATCACCCCCTACCCAAACTTTTTTTACATCACCAGAAAGTTCTATACGGGTCACGAAGTCAGCCCGAAACTCTGTGCCAAAGCGGAGCGCTTGAGCTTTCATTTCTTCCATTAGTTCTGGGCCCATTATTCCGTCTTTAAAGCCAGGAAAATTCTCGACTTCTGAGGTAAGAAGTAGCTGTCCACCAGGGCTATCACCAGCTATCATGATCGTTTTTAAATTGGCACGGGCAGTATAAATCGCCGCCGTATAGCCAGCTGGCCCAGCACCAATGATAAGCACATCGAAATCTTTGCTGTTAGTTTTTTCACTCATAAGGATTATATTATACCAAACCCTGCTAGCTACGTCATTACTGCATGAAGGATAACTAGTATGTACTTCTACTCATAAGTCTCTGGATAGCACCTTGAATCTGTAATATAGACTCATCCTGAGGAATACTCGCTGGATTATCGCCACTCTGAGTGTGGGCAAAACTTCCAAACTGTGTATGATTTTGCCCCTGTATCTGTGTAAAAGTAGTAGTTTCAGGCAAATCTTTCTTACTAGCATCTATCTTGGCAGGCGTTGCTAAGCCGTCTAAGGATCCAGATATGCTAAGTACCGGAACAGACAGACTGAGTGCCGAGCCATTGCAATAGCTAGCTAGTAGAATCAAGCCACTTACTTGTGTCTGATGAGTTTGAACAAAGCTACATGCCGCCACACCACCCAGACTATGGCCCGCCACATACCAAGTAGAAATATCAGGATTTGCTTGAATTACTTGCTCAGCTTGATTGGTATTGAGCAAAGCAAAGTTGAGTGGGCTTTTTAATACAAATACTGAGGTTTTGGCGGTCACCAAGCCGGCGTAGCTTGCTATATAGCCCTTAGGTTCTACAAATGCTCCAGGATAAATAATCAGACCAGTATTATTCTCAATTGACTTATCTGCGGAGGTAATACTATAGTAATTATTTGTCTCTACTACTTTTACCTTGTTTGAGCTCATAATTTGTTCATATCCAGATGTACTTGCCGGTAGTGAGTTAGCGCTATTCCATAAAAAATAACCAATAAATGCCATAATCACTACTGCCAATACAGCCAGTGCTCCGGCCACAATTTTCCACAGATAATGTTTTCTATGTGTCTGTTTGTTTGTGTTTTTTGTTTTGATTTTATTCATACTGTGCGGAGAAATTATGGATTTTTGTTAGGGGCGCAATGTGCCAGCAAATACTTGCCATGCAAGGGCTGATTTAGCAACCAAGCTCAATATAATATAAACTCTTTCGCCAAATAAATAGTTTTTCCAAGGGCCTATCTTTTTATACTGCAAGAACATATTGATCGCGAAACAGTTGAAAAAGACAAATATACTTACAAATATATAGTAGACAAAGGTTGGCGGCTTGCCATTGCCATACGTGGCAGATGCCCAGAAATATAGAGCAATCACAAGCCAGGGCACAATACCCGCAAGACAGCCAACCCAGAAGCTTACCCACTTGGTTTTTTGCGTAGTTTGATTATGAATTTCCATCACAAGACCACACAAGTTCATGACTGCAATCAAGCCAACAATCATGATAAGACTACCAATGTCATATATACCCACAAGCATCGCGATTGCTACCATCATAGTAGATGCAGAAATACTATACTCATACCAACGAGCACGGTTCATACCCTTTTCTAAGTCTTTCTTATAACCTTTAGCCCAAACGGTTGAGATAATAAGATGAGCAGTCATACTCATAAGCAAAAAAGCTACCACTAGCCATGCCAATGGTATATCAAAAAGAGTTTTCGTAACTGGGAACAGACTTTGTGTAGCCCTATTAAAATCTAGGTACGTAATTGTAACCGGCAACT
>CAYNHH010000064.1:0-3103 GCA_964397085.1 uncultured Candidatus Saccharibacteria bacterium | reverse complement strand
TTGTCTAGCGCTGGAAGCAACTCTGTAAGTACTGCAATTTTTGCATTATCCATCAGAGTTGCTTGTTCGCTTACCTGGCGTTTTTTGTAATTCTCAAACTCGGCCTGCAAGCTTTGTAAATGAGCAGTGAGTTCGCCAATCTGCTGTTGGTATTCTGCAGATGTTACTTTTTTAGTTACTTTAGTGGCTTTGGGTGGTTGAACTTGGGGTGATTTTTTCATATGTTACTCCTTAAATACTTCTTCTAGTGCCTGGGTGGTACCTTCAACTAGATTTATTACTTTGTCGTAGCTTTGGCGAGTTGGGCCAATGATACCTATATAGCTTTGGTCTGAATATGGGCTGGCAAATCTATTTACCATTAGTGTTAGGCCGCTACTACGTACTACTGGATTTTCATCACCAATAAATACTTGCAGACTATCTATCTGGGCACTGCTTAGCCATTGTTGAATCGCATCTATAAACCTAGCTGCCTCTAAGGCCTGAATCTGTTCTAAAAACTCTGGCTGAGAAAATAGTTGGCTCATGCCATAAAAGTATACTGAATCACTCAAGGTAGCAAAGGCCATATTGCCTGTAAGATCACTGAGAGTCTCGGCCGCAATTTTTATTGCGCTATCTGTACGATCTTTGAGGCTATCTACACGCTTAGTAATAGTAAGTACATTCTTGTTTGGTTTATTACCTACAGCAGGAGCAAGATTATTTACAAAATATCTATACCCTTTATCTGTTGGCACACGACCTGCAGAAATGTGTGGCTGAAAAATTAGCTCTGCTTCTTCCAGAGCAGCCATTTCGGCTCGTATAGTTGCAGAACTCAGCCCAAATGAGTTGGCTAGTTCGCGAGAACTTACCGGCTCAGCAGAGTCTGCATAGAGTCGAATTATTTCTGAGAGTATCTCTTGTTGTCGATTTGTCATGACATAGCACTTACTAAAATTACTTTTGGCAGTCAACACCTATTAGTGCTAACTAGTACTTAGTATATATAAATTAGCACTCTCATGTCAAGAGTGCTAATTGACTTTTTTGTTAAGTTTTGGCTACTATCTGGTTTACGCTTGCACGATAGATGATCGTTATGCCTGATTTAGCAAAAAATAGTACCTTGTCGCCATTTTGGGCACTTTCATACAGAGCTTGGCTCGAGAACTTATTGATGTCAGTAATAGTTGTAATAGTGGGTACCTCAGAGGGTGTTGCCGTAAGTGCGGCTACTCTACTCACTACTTCTGCTTGCTCGGGGCTCTTCGCCAGTAGTTTGACTGCTCCAAGCTGCAATTCTAAGTTGCGAGTTTGCTTTTCTAACACTTTTTGTTGGTCTTTAAGATCAGCTATTTGCGTACGATACTCAGACGAAATTAACCCTATCTCTTGCAGTTGCCACATATAAACTGCAATTCCAGTAATGAGTGAAGCAAAAATCATCGCCAGAATTACAAGAAATACCTTCTTACCATTACGCTCAGGCAAAACAATGATCGAGTCAATATCACGATACATAAGCGGCGTACTGTCTTTCGAATGATTTGAATTAGTCATGACGACTTACGGCTGTTGGGCCTCATTGTCTTCAGTGTTCATAAACTCTTCTTGACTTTTTTGCTCGAATTGTTGCACTTTGCCATCTGGAGGAGTGGCGGTGGTTTTGGGCCTAAAAGTAAGCCACATCAGCGCAATGAAGCCAATTGCCAGCAAAATCACCCCAATAAGCAACAAGATATTTCGAAACTTAGTGTTAGTAGGATATGTTGCCTTCTCTGGCTCACCTGTAGGTGAGTACTCTGATTGTGAGGGTCGAGTGCTTTTTGAAGTATTACTCATACTTCTACTCTATCAGACAAGTATTACCTTGCAAAGCTTTAGCTTTTCTTGAGTAGTACCATAAATGCTTCTGGCGGAATCTCTACCTTGCCTACTTTTTTCATGCGTTTTTTACCTTTTTTCTGTTTGTCGAGCAGTTTGTTCTTACGACTTACATCACCACCGTAGAGCTTGGCTGTCACGTTCTTACCCATGGCGCTGATATCTTCACGGGCAATAACCTTGGCCCCTATTGCTGCTTGCAGACTTACTTCAAAGAGTTGTCTTGGAATTACGTCTTTGAGGCTTGTAACAATTTTTCTTCCTAGGCTTACCGACTCGCTACGATGAGTAATAAGGCTCAATGAGTCGACTACTTCACCACCCACCAGAATATCTACCCGTACAAGATCTTCTGGTTTGTACTCTAAAAAGTCATAATTAAATGATCCATAGCCAGAGCTAATACTTTTGAGGTCGTCATAAAAATCTGTCAAGACATTGCTCAGTGGTGCTTCAAAATCTACCAAGGCAAGTTCGGCATCAATATAGCTGAGGTTTTTTTGAATGCCTCGAATTGAATTGATGAGTTGTATGACAGAGCCAAGATACCTGCTTGGTACTATCACTTCACCTTTTATCCAGGGCTCTTCAATGAGTTCTATACGTGATACATCAGGCAACTCACCGGCACTCTTCACGTCTAGTCGTTCACCGCTGGTAGTTTGCACCTGATAATCAACACTAGGGTTGGTCACCACAAGACTAAGATTGAATTCTCTCTCGAGTCGTTCTTTGACGATCTCCATATGGAGTAAGCCCAAGAAGCCCAATCGATACCCAAAGCCAAGTACTTGCGAACTTTCTGGGCCATACTCCAGTGCCGCATCGTTAAGCGTCAACTTTTCTAAAGCGTCTTTGAGAGTAGGATAATCCTCACCGCTACTTGGGAAAAACCCAGCATATACAAATGGCTTGATGCGTTTGTAGCCTGGTAAAGCTTCAGAAGCTGGATGCGCTTGCAACGTGACTGTGTCACCTACCTTGGCATCGGCAATAGATTTGAGATTGGTGACGCAATAGCCTATTTCACCGCAAGCGATAATGGGACTTGATTGCATTGTGGGAATAAAAAAACCAGTGTCTATTGCTAAGGCAGACTGATTGGGTGCCATAAGCGTTAGTTGTTCACCCTTGCTTATTTGACCATCGACGACCCTCAGATATAGTATTACTCCTCGGTACTCATCATAAATAGAATCAAATATCAAAGCTCTTGTTGGAGCCTCTGGAG
>CAYNHH010000063.1:0-3402 GCA_964397085.1 uncultured Candidatus Saccharibacteria bacterium | reverse complement strand
TTCGTTGGCTTCAACGAGTGAGAAGGTCGTCGCATATGCGAGTGTCCCGTCATTTCAGGGGAAACTCGCGGTGGTCTCTCCGCTTGGCGAACTCATTGCTGTTGAAAAAGAAAAAGCGGCGAATATTCAGCACGCAGTGAATACGGTCGGTACACAAGGAATCATCTACGTCTTGATCATTGATTCGTTGATCATCTGGCTGACCTACTTTCTGTTTGGGCGTGGGGTGATCCGTCCGATCGAGACATTACGGGAGGGGGTTGCTACTTTGCGGCGGACGAATTTCAATGCGGAGATCTTTATCACGTCACAAGATGAGATCGGTCATCTCGGTCGTGATTTCAATGATATGGCTCACAAGATCCGCGACTCATATGATGAGTTGGAGATCGAGACTGAGAAGTTGCAAGAGAGTACGTCATTCCTCCAAACACTCGTGAAGAACATGCCGGTCGGGGTCATCTTGGTCGAGGCTGAGTCACATAAGATCTTGTTGATGAACAGGGTTGGAGAGGAAATTCTTGGAAAGCGATTTGATCCGACGAAACCGGAGACGTTTTATGAGTTTGCGAATTTCGTCACCGAAAAAGGCGAGCATTACCCGGACGAGTTGCGTCCACTCTATCGTGCAATTCGGAGCGGGTAGGTCTGTCGCGCTGTCGATTGAGCGGAGTCGCAACGAGTTCTTTGCGGTAGCTTCACACGAGCTTCGTACACCGCTCACCGCTATTCGTGGAAATGCAGATATGATCCTTGAGATGTACGC
This sequence comes from uncultured Candidatus Saccharibacteria bacterium, assembly GCA_964397085.1. Taxonomy (GTDB): domain Bacteria; phylum Patescibacteriota; class Saccharimonadia; order CAILAD01; family BJGX01; genus CAILAD01. The sequence goes on along the minus strand of CAYNHH010000063.1, from coordinate 2,636 downwards.
CGATCAGATCACTGACGCGAACCTCAAACAGATGTTACAGGATATTGAAACATCCAGTGTACGAATGATCGGTATGGTCAATGATTTTCTTGAGGTCTCTCGGTTGGAACAGGGAAAGATCGAGATCAAGAAGGAGTCATTTGATTTTTCTCTCGTGATCGAAAAAGTGATTCGTGATCTGAAAGAGATGGTACACAGCAAGGGTCTTGAGCTTGAATGCACTAAACTAGAAGATCTGCCAAAGGTATGGGCGGACAAGAATAGGTCAGAACAAGTGTTGGTCAACCTGATCGGTAATGCGGTGAAATTCACAAAGGAGGGGAAGGTGTCGATTGGTGTAACAGCAGAAGAAGGTCGTCTGGTCGTTCGCGTGTCAGACACCGGGATCGGGATCTCGGAAAAGAACCAGGCCCTCCTCTTTAGAAAGTTCCAGCAGGCGGGTGAATATGTTCTCGCGAGAGACGTGAGTCAAAGTACCGGTCTCGGACTCTATATCTGTCGACTCATGGCGCTATCAATGGGTTGTGAGGTCGCCTTGGAAAAAAGTGAGTTGGGAAAGGGAAGTACGTTCACCTTCATACTCCCCACGCAGTCGGAGGACCGTGTTGGTTGAAACGAAGTTCCTCTTTTGAGAAAATCTGTTACAGTGGGTGCATGAAGGACAAGTTCCAAAAAGAAAAGGAAGTCTTGCGCACGTGGATCGATATTGACACAAAGGCGATCACACACAATATCAAAGTATTACGCAAGGAAGTGGCACGAACGGTGCTGTTCCTGGGGGTGGTGAAGTCGAACGCATACGGACATGGCCTCGTGGACTGGAGTAAGACGGTAGAGCGTCTGGGTATGAATTGGCTGGGAGTTGATTCGTATGTTGAGGGTGAAACTCTCCGGTCGTCAGGAGTGCGTATTCCCATTCTCGCGCTCGGGTATACGCTCCCCGCATTACTGCTCCCCGCCCGAAAGGCAGGTATTGCGATCACCTTGTCCGACTTCGAACAACTCGAAGCCCTCGCTGCACTTCCTCGCTCGAAGGATCCTCTTCGAGTACATCTCAAGGTTGATACGGGAATGCATCGGCAAGGTTTCCAGCTCTCAGATCTAGAAAGACTCCTTCCGCTGCTTGTGGGTCTGCAGAAAAAAGGAGGAGTTGTGATCGAGGGGTTGTATACACACTTTGCGAAAGCAAAAGATCCAAAGGATCGCGATGCGTTCCATCGCCAGCTTCATGAATTTGAAACTTGGCACGATACGCTTCATGGTGTGGGGATCCATCCACTCACCCATGCGAGCGCGACGGGCGGTGCACTTCTTTTTTCAAAAGCGCATTTTGATATGGTCCGTATTGGAATAGGAATGTATGGACTTTGGCCATCTCGAGAGACGGAACGACATCGAAGTACCGCACTCTCTTTGCGCCCGGCACTGTCTTGGAGGGCAATGGTGAGCGAAGTCAAAATGGTGAAGAAAGGCGAGCGAGTCGGCTACGACCTTACTGAACTCTTGCAACGAGACACCGCGATCGCGATCATCCCGGTCGGGTATTGGCACGGCTTTCCTCGCGCACTATCCGGAAAAGGGAGAGTGCTTATTCATGGTTGTTCAGCTCGAGTGCTCGGGCGAGTATCGATGAACATGATCGTTGTTGACGTGACTGATGTTCCACGGGTGAAGGTGGGGGACACAGCAACACTTATCGGAAAAGATCGATCGGAAGTGATCGGAGCGGGTGAGCTTGCCTCACTTTCTGGGACGACCCATTACGAGATCTTGACCCGCCTGAATCCCTTGATGAAGAAGTTCTACGTGTAGATAGGCGAGAAAAGGGACTTCTTGCCTTTTTTGTACGAATCTGGTAATCTGCAACCTACCGATAAATTGATCATATATGTCACAAGATAGTCTCATTCAGCTCCGCAATAAGGCCACTGGACACGTGTATTGGACGCGCAAGAATAAAAAGCTCGTCACGCGTAAGATCGAACTCAAGAAGTACGATCCGAAGACGCGCAAGCATGTGACCTTCAAGGAGTCAAAGAAGTAATCGTTCAAAAACCACCGACCTCTTCGGTGGTTTTTCTATCCCTTGATCGATCATGCACTGCTGACATTTCAGAGTAAAGGAGATACTTCCGCAGACTTTCATTTATGGAACCCTGTACAACTCAGATGGTTTGTTGTTCGCTATTTTTGAAATTCTCATCGCATCACAAATTGCGCTTTTGTGATGACGAATTTGCTTTCACCTCAGGAAACTCGCATTGCCATCATTCTCTTTTCTTAGCGCATTTTTAAGCGTGCAGCATGTGTCTGCGTCGGTGAATTCAACGGCAAATGTTATTGTCGAAAATTTGTGAACAGTTATACACAGATTCAGCACAAAATTGATGCGATATTCCGTGTTCTTCCTGATAAAATAGAAAGACATCGAGCAGTGGAGAGCTCGTGGTTTTTTGCAGATTTGTTTGGAGGAAACGTCATGCATTATCTTTGGAGCAATACTACAATTCTGCAACGTATCCGGAAGGTTTGTTCCGGCATGTTGGTCGTCGCCATTCTCTTTGGTGATGTGTCTCTTGTCTTCGCCCAAACCTTCTCCGCCCCTCGCGAGATCTCATACCAAGCCAAGCTCGCCA
>CAYNHH010000062.1:0-3445 GCA_964397085.1 uncultured Candidatus Saccharibacteria bacterium | reverse complement strand
AGTGTTCGGGTTAGTTTGGATGATGATTCAACCTCTCCACCGAAAGGAGACTGCGCTATTAAACCCGGCTGGCCTCAATCTGTCCAGCAATGGTGTCCGTGGATTACCCAATATTCCACTGCCAACGGCCTCGAACCCGACTGGGTCGCCGCTGTCATGTGGCAGGAAAGTGGGGGTAAATCGGACGCTGTGTCCTCAGCTGGTGCTATCGGATTGATTCAAGTTATGCCCAGCAATGGCTATATCGGTACCAACGATGCAGCCGGACATGCGGCATACGTAAACCGATTCGGCGGCATTTTTGCCAATCGGCCAAGCGTGGAAGAACTCTCTAATCCAGAGTTTAACCTTGCTTACGGCACCGGTTATCTCGGCGGTCTACTTAAAAAGCACGGGTCGATGTGGGAAGCGCTGTATCACTATGGTGGCCCAGACGACGGCACCTATAGAAAGGCAGTTACGTCCCACTACGACTGTATTGTCAGAAACCAATCCTGCACATATGGACTTAATTCAGCCCAAGGAGATTGATCATGAACACAACCGTTTGTCCAAAATGCGGTAATCGGCATCTCAAAAACACCGATTGCCAATATTGCCAGCAACAAGCTGCCACTAAAAATACACCAGCGGTTCAGCCTATCGTTGTCCAACTTCAGCCCGCTGCGCCCAAACATAGCGAGACCGGTGGAATGATCGTCATTCTCCTCGTCGTTGTCTTATGCGCACTGATCATCGGCGGCGTAACTCTCTGGAAAGACACCAGATTTGGTACGATGATGACCAATTTCTTCAAGCCGTTACAGGCCGTCGTCGTGTCAGCCCAGTCTGACCAGGCACTCTCTGCCATTCCTGAATACTCGGTGAAAGACTGCGGCGGAGAAACTGAAGAGGACAACAAAAGACTGACACCATATATCGTGACGTTTCGTAATGTCACAATAAATGGCACGGACATGACTGTCCCCAGTTTCCTGAACGATGATGGAACAATGAGCGATAATTTCCCCACCTTTAACGGCAAGGAATATTTGCTCGTATGTTTTGTTCCGGATCAAATGGAAAAATGGGGTCGCGGGGATAACGGCAAAAATTTGGACAAATTTATCGCCAATGTCCAAGGCACCCTTGTCAAGGGCTCCCTCCAAGAGCGCCACTTCCTGTTTTACAAAGCCGCCGCTCAGATCCCCAGTGCCACTCCATTCCGCCCCAGCAGTCAGGTATCAGTCGTTCAACCTACTGCCGCTCCAGAAATGATCACCTTCATTGAACCATTGCCGACACCCACTCCGTTCCCCAATCCTCCCATCATCGCCGCTCCTCAACAAGAATACTATGTTGAATGGAGCCAGCTGATGAATAAGGAGGGGGTCGGGGCTTTGGTTTGGCAAAATGCCGGCACTGAGTTGTTCTGTGAGACCATTCGTCTCGGAGGCAGTAGCTGTGTCGGTTCCGATGGTATAACTCAAGCCTTCATTTCCGGGCTCCCCGATATCAACAACATTGACGGATACTCGTGGGGCCAAGTTGATAACGGCAACATTGTCATGCGTTTGACCCTCGATCAAGTTGAAGGCGGACTCACCATAGGGCAAGTCACACTGTGGCCAGTCGCCCCCGTCACCACCACCCCGAATTCCCGATGCGAAACGATAGATTTTTACAGTATCGTTTCAAGTCTTGAATTCAACCTCCAGTCTGTGGGTGGAACCCTGACATACGACGGAGAGTATTGGCAAGGTAACAATCAATGCTTCACTATCAATGGCATTGAACGTCTAAGCGACGGTGTCTTTGATAAAAGTTCTGGGTTGATGGGAGCGGTGAACTACTGGGAAACTGGTGCAACCATCAGTCTTTCTCCGATCAACACGGATCGCCGCGTAGCCACTTCAGAATGGCAATCCAACTATCAGGATGTGACGATTATGTTATATCTGTCTCCCTTCAACGTCCGTTGAACAATACCCACTTTGAGTTTGTACCCTTTACTTGCCCCACTGGGTACAAACCACCTTTTTAAAACAAGGAGCCCCAAATGAAACGGGTTTTTGAAGAAATAGTGGCGCTAATCCTATTAGCGATCATTGTATTTCTGGGCTATTGTGCCTGGCAAAGTGGCTATATCGGTGTTGAAAACGGAAAATTGTGGGTTAATTTGTCCGCCAAAACGAACAACGCCTACTCGCCATTTTCTCCAACACCGATCGTCACACTCCCCGCACCGGAAGATTTTCCCTCAGACGTTGGCGGCAATTCTGTTTTTGCTTTCGTCGAGGCGTCTACTCCTCTACCTCCAATATGCAGCGTCTTTAGCTGTCGTGTGGAACTGGCAAACGATTTTTGGCCAAATCTGCCGGGAGCACAAGGCTACGCCACCACCGGCAACATTGTCGCTGCTGGAATTGACATCGTTCATTCCGCACTCAATGAACAAAGTGTGCCGGAATGGGATTGGTATGCTGACACCCATAAGCGCGTCATTGCTACCGTCCGTGTATTCGCAAGAGCTGCCATCGATCCTCAGAAAATCAAAGTGGTTCTCAATGAAAGTGGCGACGGAGTATTGGTTACGGTCAAACCGCCGGAAATGTGCTTGGATTCAGCTGGTATTGCTATGGTTGATCCTTCCGAAGGTCGCCCTGTTGAAGTTCGGCTCGAAGTAGCGCAAAGCTATTCCCCCGTCTACGACACCTGCATCAATGGTAATTATTTTGCATGCGGTGCCGGCGTTTATGGAAATCCTGAATTTGATTCCATGAAGATGGGACAAGCAGCGCTGCAAACAGCCGCCAATGAAGCAATGAGTTTAATCGCTCAAAGCAATGGCTTTAAACAAGCGTACATTGACAGTATTACTGGCCAACGTGCGCCTGAAAAAAGCCAGAATGAAGAATCCTTGTCGGTTAATACCGACCAATGGGGTCAACCGATTGCCACTACTGCATCCGACGTTTTAGTTTTGTTCGGCAAAGCTGTCGCTTGTGATGTTCTGTCTCAAACAGGGCGCCCCTGCGATCCCAGCTTGATGCATGTAGTCATCGAAGCCCCAACATATTCTTCGCAGTTGTATTACTGCAATGGCCGACCTTTCACCACCGGCGCTGTTGATATCACTGCCATCGAAAAATGGCTGCCGGAACTCACAACCCCTTCAGGAGATTAGTCATGGACGTTTGTTATATCCGAGTTTTAAAAGGAGGCCTTCCGGCCCACGGCTATATGGTCTTTGATGGTAAAGCCCCCATCGGTGAAACCGATCAAAACGGACAAGTGCTTGCACTTGCCGATGGTTCGCAACATTACTTTTCCGCTAACGGAGCACAAACTACCGCAACCGCTACCAAAGGAAGGATTATCACCATCAATATGAGCAACCCCTTACCATCAGGATATTTTCAAAACCCTACCCGGATCGTAGTTCCTCCCGCACAGGTAGCGCAAG
>CAYNHH010000061.1:0-3474 GCA_964397085.1 uncultured Candidatus Saccharibacteria bacterium | reverse complement strand
GAGGGGCGGGTTTGCGCATCGATGGTGGTATACCTGCTGGCCCTTGAGGTCGGTTTTGTTCCATAAATATTTATTCTCCTTATTGCTATCTGATTCACCTATTCTACCGAGTTCATAAGAAGTATGCAAGTAATCTCTAACCTGTTGAGCAAAGAAAGTACAGTTTGAGCTATTGACTTTGAAATAGAGTGCTCGTAATCTAAAGAACATAGGTAAAAATTAAGAGGAGGATACATTTCAATGACATTCGAACAGATCAATTCAAAAGGCCAAACATATTACTTACACGAAAGAGAAGTAACCCTTAAAGGCGGTCGCCTGCAAACTATTTACTTCTTCGCTCGCGAAGTTAAAGATGGTGCTATCGATGCTCTTCCAGAAGGTTACTTGGTTGTAGAAAACACCCGTACTGGCCTTCCTATCTTGAAAAAAGACCGATAGTCTTTTCAAAGTAGTCTTTACTACCAAGCCAAAAGCGCCCAAATATAATGGGCGCTTTTGCGTACTAGCCAATTTTGCGGTATCATAATCAGGTCTAAAACGTGTTTTTACATACTAGTATTAGTGCGCTTGAGACAGATTTCATACTGAGTATAAATATTGCAAGCAATATTTATGTAGCGGGCCTGTAGCTCAGGGGTTAGAGCAGTCGGCTCATAACTGATTGGTCGTTGGTTCAAATCCAACCAGGCCCACCATTAATAATTTATAGGTTTCATATGGGCGAACAACGCTTTCAAGAGAATATTAATAAACAAGACTCTATTAGAGATCAGCTTGATTTAGACGCTCCAGGTGAAACAGAGTTAGAAGTTACGGAAGGGCTTATATTTCCTAGTGAGCAGGAAAGTCACGACAATCCTCTCTCGTGGCATTATCAATTAACAAAATATGAAATTGACCACCCTGATGAACTCGAAAATCAAGGTATAATACCAGGGCAGGCAAGAAAAAAATTAGAAGATTTAGGATACAAAGAAGTAGACTGGCAAGAAGTAGGTGGTTTTAGTCATGAACTTTTTGCCTTAGTTATTATTGCAAGAGGTAATAAGAAAAGGCTGCTCAAACAAGTGGTAAAAAATCATATGTCAGCAATTGGTTATAAACATCATCTTCAGGCTTATGGAGAAATTAGTAAAGATGATTTTCCGCCCCCTGGAATATTATACGAAACCAAGACAGATGAGTAGGATTTTAGATAAATTTACCCCTAATCAAACTCCGTGCCGGGACACAACTTAGACCGCCTCAATGTATGGTAAAATTCACCTAAATCTTTCTTCATTTGGTTCCAAATTTCACTATTGATGCTCACCATAGTACCTTTACTCAAAAGACCCAAAAGGATCTTTTTGATATACTGTACTAATGAATGAAGAATGTTTTTATCGAGTTAGCGTAAAAGGAGTCGCTATTGACGAGCAAGGACGGATTTTGCTTGCCCGTGAAGAGGATGATATGTGGGAAATGCTTGGTGGTGGATTAGAACATCAAGAAGACCCAATTGAGAGCCTAAAAAGAGAGGTACTTGAAGAAACCGGTCTGAAAATAACGCGTGTTTCTTCTAGCCCAAGATACTTTATAACCGCACAAAAAAATAATGGTAAATTTTACATGGCCAACATTGTCTATGAGATTGAACTAGAAAACATGGATTTTATTCCTTCTGATGAATGCCAGGAACTGAAATTCTTCAGTATTGAAGAAATGAAGAAACTTAAACTCCTACCAAACGTTAATAAACTGTTAAGCTTGCTAGAAGAACACCAAAACTAGTTTTTATATAGCTCGAAAGCTTAAAAAACTAACAAGGTTTAATTTTTGATATACTGTATACATGGATTATCAAACACTACTCAAAGAAGCCACTGAGATAGTTGTAGAGGCGGGCAAAAAGCTGGTACCGCATTTTGGTGTAGCAGCCCACGAGACCAAAGCCCATTCTCGTGACTATGTGACCAAGCTCGATGTTGCTACCGAGAAGTTTATAGCGTCACAACTTGCCAAGAAGTTTCCAGACATCGGCTTTAAAGGCGAAGAAATGGGTGTTCACACTCACGCAGACAGCTACTGGCTATGTGACCCAATAGACGGCACCATACAGTTTATTCGAGGCATACCATTCTCTACCGTAATGCTGGCGCTTATTCACGAGGATAGGCCAGTAATTGGTATCATCTACAATTTTATTACAAGGGAGCTTTACTCAGCAGTAGAGGGCCAAGGTGCAACTCTAAATGGCAAGACTATACATGTGAGCGAGCGACCTGTGGATGAGGCTGTGATTGTACTTGAGGCCAATCTAGAATTTCAACATAATGTTGAGCTGAGAACTGCACTACGGCAACGGTACTACCTCATGCAGTTAATAGTAGCTGGCTACGAATTTGGCTTGATCGCCAGCGGACGTATAGAGGGCAGAGTTTGTAGAGACCCATATGGCCAAGAGCATGATTTTGCTGCCGGAACACTTCTAGTAAAAGAGGCAGGTGGTATCGTTACTAACCTTGGTAAAACAACTTACAATCTCCATAATCGCGATTTTATCGCTGCTAGCCCTGCCGTCTACAAAGACCTAGTTGAAGGTAAAGATGCTCTACTACCACTAGACCAAAGCAGACTATAGTACTATAATAACCATCACCTCTTTTCCTGTATCGCACCTTTGAGGAGACCATAATGAAAGCCATACTGCTTGACGGCAGTCTAGCCGGTGAAGTCGTGCATACTGATGAAATGTCAGCAAAGCTAATGGTATCTACTCAACGCAGTGAATACCCATACTATCTGCTTGGCATGAGTAGTGTACTAGAGTTAGTGTATGTTGAAAGCTTGCATACAGTGACACTTCAGTTAATAGTTCTAAATGCACGTATCAAATCACCACTACACTCAAGTCGCCTAGAACGCGCTGAGATAGCAGGTATCATAAATCGCTCACTTCTTCTGCCAGGAAGAGCAATCAAGATTCTTACAGGCACATCAAGCGGCAGAGCAACTTTGACAGAGCTCAAAGCGGGAAAGATATTTGTAGACGAACTTCCAATTATCCCGTGTACGGGGATCGTAATAGGCTGGTTTTTGCCTGGTGAACTACCCCAGATAGACACTGACAATCTCGCACTGGTAGTGCAATTTGAAGGAGGTAGCGTACTAATACTCGAGATCAGCAAATTTCAGTTTTTGGTAGGTGAGATACTAGAGGGTAAATATGCCAATATCAAACAACAAGAAAATATCACGTTGAGATATTGAGATGCATCACGAAAGTGGTGCTTTTTTATTTCTGTCGGCGCAGATCGATTTGGTGTTGTAAGAAAGCCGTATGGCCAACTATATCTCGCTTGTCACTCATGAGTGAAATAGGCTTGTTCTTTCGTTTGGCATTGATCTGGGCTTGCAGATGAGCGGTTTCGGTGGCTGCTTGACTTTCTTCTGGCTGAGTTGGAGTATCTGGTAGAGTGGCTAGCTCAA
>CAYNHH010000060.1:1851-3494 GCA_964397085.1 uncultured Candidatus Saccharibacteria bacterium | reverse complement strand
CTTCAGCGAGTCACGAATGTCTTCGCCCTCGCACACTTCATTGCCAATACACGTCCAACCGTCTTTCGGGCGACGCGCGAACAGCTCTAGCTTCTGAGCTGCCGGAAACATGAGCTCGAGGCTCTCGTGAAGCGAATCTGGTTTGATCGAGTGTCCTTTGTTTTCGGCGACACACACTGACCGCTGTGACTTGTTCGCGAGGCCCGCGTAGACTTTGCCCATCGTTCCGATGAGAGCCACCTCGTGTGTCTGTCGAAATAGCCTTCCCATTCCAAACCCGAGAATGTCATTGAGATCTTTCGTGATCCCGATCTTCTCGAGCGCGCTCTCAGTCTTCTTTGACTTCACCCAGACATACGTGCCCTTGAAGTTGAATCCCCAAGACGACATCACACGCAGTCCCTCTGGGATCAGCACGCTGGGACACCAGAGCGCCAAGACACACCCAGACGTATCGACGCACTGTCGAACATCGAGCTTCGCAATCTCATCGAGGTTCAGGACGGGATACTGCGACACTGCGCTTCGATCCGTACCGTCGCGCATCGCCTTCAGTTCGTCGTCAAATTCCCACGGGGGATCCGCGATCAGTACCTGTGCTTTGAAACCCATAAAAGTGACTATACATCACTCCGGGTCACAAGTTCAGATTTACTTCACGCGGACGTGAGAGCGCTTGACTCCGGCCAGTCCCATCGCTAGGAGGTACTGTCTGATCTGCATGCGCAGCTTCGGATCGACAAGCTTGCTCTCTTTGCCCTCTTTGCTCTCGCGTTCCAGCTCATCGTCAAGCAAAATATCAGTGTCATCAGACATGACACTAGGGCAGCTGTCGTCTGCGTCCTTTTTATCGTCTTTCTTCTTTGCTGTCATGACCCAGCCTTCAAAATGTCGATAACGTTCTTTGCAAGCTCTTTGGTATTTGACTTCGCAAGAGACGTTCCCGGGAGCTGCGATTCGATGAGCCTCGCGAGGGGTGCCTCGAACGAGGGTCCGAAATAGTCCCAGAACTGCCTTCCTTCGGCAAAGTGTGGCTTCGGAGCACCAGTGAGTCCAGAGTTGTTCTCACGCTCGACAATCGTCCACATCTCACTCAGGACGTCAATGACGCTATTGCTCTCGTTGAGGTTCATCACCTTCCCGGCGATGCCGTGCAGTGAGAGCTTCACGAACGATGCCTCGAAACACTTGCGGAAGTCCTCGTACGTCTGCGGAAGAACGCCCTTTGGGCGTGCAGTGGCAAACCCGATGTTCTCATTGAGATTCTTGGCGCCCGACCTCTGCGACTTCGCCGCGAGTTCCTCTCTGACAATCTTGCGAACTTCGCTGAGCTTGATTTTCATTTGATTTCCACCTACGATAAGTAAGCGTGAAATGGCAAACTTCAACGGTCACGGAAAAGTTCTACGTACAGCCGCGACTCTAGACTGCTTAGACACTCTGGCATGAATTCGTCGGGTGCACTTCGTCGGATCCTCTGTCGAAGCGCCGCACGAAATTCTGTGCTTGAGACACCGTTGCGCGGGACAATCGAGACGTGCTGACCCAAAAATGCAGACCGTCGCTTGTCTGCATCGTCTTCGCCCGTGTAAATCGTCGTACGAGCTCCCGTGTATTTTTGGATGTTCTCGATCTCGTTCTTG
>CAYNHH010000060.1:0-1841 GCA_964397085.1 uncultured Candidatus Saccharibacteria bacterium | reverse complement strand
CTTGCACTCTTGTATCGGATTCTTCGAGAAGCGAAACACGACATTGCGCGGCAACTTCTCGAAGAAGATTTTCTTCCACGCCAAGAACATCTGCGAGTGCGAAATTTCACAGCGATCCGACTCAGAAGCGACGACCAACACGGTGTCGCACTCTTCAGAAGCACGCTTGATGACGTTCCAGTGCCCGCGATGCAGGGGTTTGAAAGCGCCAGGGTAAAATCCTATCTTGTTGCCTGGGAATGTCCTCACTGTCGAGCTCGCAATTGTCGCTGACAAGAAGATGTCGTCGGCGACGCGCATCCGATTGTGTGGCGACACGTTGACGAAGTCGTGAAACTCTGCAGCGTGGGCCGCTTCCAGTCGTGCTCCGTCGAAAAAAAACGGGTGTTCGAAATTCGAGACCACACGTGAGGCCGAACCGATCACAGCGTTCCAATACTTCTGATCGCGATCAAACCCAACAGTCATGGCTTTTTTCTTCGCTCTTACCGTACGATCGCACTGGTCGTCTCGAACGATCTTTGTGAGTTCACCCGTAGCCCCGTTATGAACAACACATCCCTCTGCAACACCTCCAAGTGACGACTGGGTGCCCTCAATATATTCTTTGAGGTCAATGTATGTTCTCACCTGCCCAGGAACTAGAATTTTCGCTGGTGTCTGGAAGACGGGAAGCCATCCGTTCTTCTCTGGGTAGCACGGATACCACACTGTTCTCGGGAGAGTGTAAACTCGTTGGCCTGAAAGCAAATAATCTGATGCTGCTGAGGCGATTGCGATCAAATCGTGATATCTGTCGTACTCGCGGAGTACTGTCGGCTTGCGCTGGATGAACTCGAAGAGCATCTCCGCGCCGTCGAAACACCCACCGAAGCTTCCTTGTGCATCAGAAGCTACAAGAGCGTACTGAGAGTACCCACACGAGAACTCGCGAATCTCATCGAGCGCCGATTTCTCGCGCGGGAAAACGACCGGATCGATAATGATTCCCTTGTAAGACAGGAGAGTTTCGTCTCCAGCACGCAGCAGTGACAGTTTCGTGCCGTCGTACTTCTCTGTGACTTCACAACTGCGGGGCAGCTGTTGTGATAGGTTTGCCTTCTTAATCGAGAGATCGAGCATCGAAGTAGTTCTCCTGAAACTTGCGCGACATCTCATCGACACGCTCACCGAACTCTTCTTTCAGGTGCGGGAACGCGACGTACATCCTCTCGATGATCTTGTTCTTCACGTCCTGATCTACACAACAGCTCGTACGAGAGAGCTTCTGCGCACCGGGTCCGTAGAGGTTCTCTACGAGCATCAGTTCGAACGCGCGCGACATAATCGCGTTGCTTCTGTAGTGACGACAGAGGAACAACAGTCCCACGAATGACCACATTGTCCACGCGCCCGCATCAAAGGGATGAGTGTAGCTCTGGTGAACGCCCTTCCCCAGCGCAGCTTTCGCAATATTCGCGATGTTAGTATCGTAGATGCTTTCGTCTGTCGCCAGCTCGCGAAATACCCTCTTATCACCGACACGAAACTGCGCGCCGTTGTACATGACCGGTTCGAGCTTCTTTCTGAGGCCGCGATCGACAGAGAACGCGTATTCTCTGGGAATTTTCTTTGACATCGAGATGCGACAGTCTGGCGGGGGTGGAGATTTCTCCGTCAATACGAGCGCATCTTGCAGCTCTGACGCGGCGCGGATCAAATTTGTCAGGAGATATTTGTGCGCGACGCCCTTGATGCCAGCGTCAGCATCGGCGGGTGATGTGGAGTGTGCGAACTCGCTGAACTCAGTTGGCACCCCGTTGGCATCGAATTCGACACCCTCAAAATCGATTTGAACAAAC
>CAYNHH010000059.1:0-3704 GCA_964397085.1 uncultured Candidatus Saccharibacteria bacterium | reverse complement strand
AGTCTTATTATGGTGCATGCCCATGCTTTGCGTGGCACTAGCTAAACCTGTACAATAGAATAATATCTTACTCTTAAAACAATAAGGAAATATCTTTGGGAATAACTGCTTGGCTATTAGAATTTGCCCTTACACTAATTGATAAGATTGGCTATTTGGGCCTAATCTTTATACTAATTGTCGATAATGCTGGTGTACCTATACCGTCAGAGGCGACACTTGCTTTGGCGGGTAGTTTGGCTCGTACAGGAAGATTTAATATTGTTCTAGTAATTATCATTGGTGCGGTCGCGCAAACCATAGGAACATATCTCGCATATCTAATAGGGAAATATGGTGGTGGACCGTTAGTAAAGAAGTATGGTAAATATGTTTTGATTAGCGCACATGACTACGAGAAAGCCGAAGCTTGGTTTGAGAAAAGGGGCCAGGGTGCTATCTTGCTTTCTCGGGTAACACCCGTTATTCGCACTTTTGCAGGTTTTGCTGCTGGAACGTTTGAAATGAATCGATGGTTGTTTTTGCGAGATAGCTTTATTGGTTCTTTGGCTTGGACAATACTATTTGTCATGATAGGTTATGGTCTGGGTGATTCTTGGCGACACTACTATAATTATCTCCACTATGTAGATTATATAGTTATTGCAGTATTAGTGGTTTTACTGGTACGCTATATTCTTAATAAGACGAGATCAAAAAGTAGAAAGTCAAAAACATAATGCATGAAATAACACAGCTACCTAACGGACTTCGAGTGATTACCCGTACCATGACAGATGCAGAGAGTGTTACTGTGAATATTTTTGTAGGTGCCGGCGGTAGATATGAAGATATGAAGACAGAATATGGTGCTGCGCATTTCTTGGAGCACCTACTCTTTAAGGGAACGCACAAGCGTCCATCTGCTAAGCAAATATCAGAAGAAGTCGACTCTGTAGGTGGCTATATGAATGCATATACTGCCGAAGACCATACTAGTTACTACATCAAACTGCCTAAGAACTATTTTGGCTTGGCATTCAATATTTTGGCCGATATAGTCACTGATCCATTGTTTAAGCAAGAAGAGATCGATCGCGAGCGTAACGTAATACTAGAAGAGATGAAAGTGTACAAAGATGACCCCGCGCGATATGTATATGACTTAGTAGGCGACTTACTTTGGCCACATGACAATTTGAGAACTAACGTTATTGGTAATGAGCACATTATTAGTACAATGAGTCGCGATACCATAGTAAACTACTTTACACAGCTATACACAATGGATAACATTATAGTGTCTGTTGCGGGTAATGTGAGCCATAAAAAGGTAGTAGAGCTAGCACAGGAGCTGTTGTCAAATGTACAATCACAAGCACAGCGTTCATGGCCGCCTGTACGTGGTGGACTCTCAGAGCAACGTGTTAGTATCATGAAGCTTGACACTAATCAGTCACACTTACTTATGGTAGGTAGAGCACCGCAAATCAACGCTGATGATGAGCCAGCAATGAAGCTACTTAGCACAATACTAGGCTCAGGAATGAGTTCACGATTGTTTCTTAATGTTCGAGAAAGCAAGGGCTTAGCTTACACTGTGTATATGAGTTACTCTAACTTCATCGATAGCGGTAAATTTGAAATTTATGCTGGAGTAAATAATGATAAAGTTGAAGAAGCTATAGTTGCAATCCATGAAGAGTTGCAGAAAATACAACAAGAATTGGTGGGTGAGCGCGAACTCAATAAAGCCAAAGAACAAGTTCGTGGCCGATACATTATGGGCTTAGAGGGAAATTCTGCAGTTGCAGACATGCAGGGTACGCAAATGGTCTTAACAGGCAAGGCGTGGACATTACAAGAGACTCTAGCTAAAATTGATAAAGTTTTGCCAGAGGATATTATGGCCTGTGCTCAGCGATACTTGTACAAAGATTTGATTCGTTTGGCAATGATTGGACCGTATGACACAGAACATATAGCAAAATTTGAAAAACTAATGAAGGAGAATTAATGGAAAAATCACTAGTACTTATTAAGCCAGATGCATTACAACGGGGAATTGCCGGAGACATTATTACCAGATTTGAGAGAGTAGGACTCAAAATAGTTGGCGCCAAGATGCTTAAGGTACCCACAGAGCTTGCTAACAAACATTATCCTAAAGATAGGGAAGAATTCATTGTCGGCATGGGCAAGAAGACATTAGAGAACTACATTGATCAAGGCCAAGACCCTATCAAGGAGATTGGTAGTGATGACCCTAAGGTGATTGGTATGATGCTACAAGAGTGGTTGGTTGAGTTTATGACCTCCTCACCTGTACTCGCGCTAGTAGTCGAAGGACCTCACGCTGTTGAAGTTATTCGAAAGCTTGCTGGCTTTACACTTCCTTCAAAAGCTAACCCGGGTACTATTAGAGGTGACTATTCATTTGATTCATCTTCTTATGCAAACACTGCCAAACGTCCAATTCGCAACCTTATACATGCATCAGGAGACGTTGAAGAAGCAGAATTTGAAGTCAATCTGTGGTTTGGTAAAGATGAGCTTTTTGATTACGATACTGTACACCAAAAACATATGACTGCTTAAAAAACAGCTATGGTATTAAAAAACCCGCTCAGTACGAGACTGAGCGGGCCATTGCGGGCGGTTAAGTTTTATATATTTCTTATATATACCTCCCTATGTTGAGTGATAGGGTGTGGCGCACTACACAGCCTGCTAGGCAGCGGGTTTGGCACAGAGATTGATCACTACACCGTTGGAAAGGATCTCGAAATCACGTCGCTTCGGGTAGGTAGTTGGCTGGAAACTGCTCTTGCGCCAACGACTCCTTGCGATGTGTTCACGATGCTTTCGTCGGGACTTTCGTCTCTGCGAGAACCGCACTTCCTGCGGACTGTGTACGATTGGCAATTTTCATGTACCTCCTCGGTTGACGGTGATCACTTGATGTAAGTGACTACCACTCCTCAACTTCTGATACTTTTAGACTAACACATAGCCATTAAATAGTACAAGTATAGTAATAAGTCTTGTTTTGTGCGATCGAGTATAAAAATAGCCGATTTTATGAAATCGGCTTGGTAATGATGAGCCCTCGTTGGTCAAGATCACCATGTTCTTCAAACTCGTATGGGTGAAATGCTGTCTCCACATCAAGACCTAATAGGGCAGAGGTGAATGCCCCGGCTTCATATAGCTCGTAGCAGGGGCTGGTGTATACGCCATGGCCATGAGGGTATAACTCGTCTGATGTGTTGACTGGCGCTAGATGAATACTTCCACCTTGCTTAGTTACTCTGAGCATTTCGTGAAGCACTTTGCTGTAGTCGTCCACTGGGATGTATTGTGGTACACATGCAAATGACACCACCATATCAAAGCTATTGTCAGCAAAAGGAATCTCCTGAGCAATCGCTGCAACGTTACTTCTAATAGGTAGAAGCTCTACCTCAGGTATACCAATTTCTGGCGCTCCTACAGAGATAATCTCGTGTACTACATCTAGATCGAATCCAGTTCTCAAGTCATAGTATTGTGGGTCTAGACTCACAACCGTGGCGCCGAGGCGCGTGGCGTGTCGGCCAAATAGGGACAAATTGCTTGCACCTACATCAAGAATGGTTTTGCCAGCTAATGTGCCAGGACAGATGCGAAATGCCTTGAGGTTGAACTCAAAGAAATTATTTCCTTTTGGTGTCATGAGAGCATAT
>CAYNHH010000058.1:0-3939 GCA_964397085.1 uncultured Candidatus Saccharibacteria bacterium | reverse complement strand
CTTGAGCTTACCAGCAAAAATCGTGGAGCACGTGGTAGTCTATGGTTTGAGGCAGGTGCGGTTGCTTCAGAAGTAGTCTCACAAGAGGTACTGTTTGGGCAGGAGCGCACAACCAATTATTTCTATCTTGCAGCCCTCAAAGAAAAGCTCAAGGGCGGATCGGCTAGCAAGTGCGTGCGCGCTTTCTATGATGGCTATCATCAGAAATACCCTGAGATACCAGAAGATAAGGCGTGGAGAAATGCTACAGAGCGTACTCTTCGACTCTTACGCGAAGGCGGTGAGTGGACAGTAGGCACAGAATATTGGTCAAATTCAGCCCCACTTGAGTATGCTGAGCAAAAAATATTGGCAGATTCTATTCCTGACGACAAGCGCTGGCTACTTTATATTGGTAAAGTAAACTTGCAATTGTTAGCAAGTTTGCATAAGATTGATTGGATCAAAAAAGAAGACTTCTTTATACCAGAACAAATGCCTTCAACAATCGTTGAGGCTTATGTACGTCAAGAAATACTCCCACAACATGAAAATACTCACATCCAAAACAACTAGAGCTCGCTTACTCAAATATATTCAGCGAGTGTTAAAAAATCAACGCCCAGTAATTATTATTGTCACTGGTAGCATGGGCAAAACTACCACTCACGTCGCTGTTGCGCAGGTCGTGTCAGCAAAATACAGAACAAAAGTAATTACTACTAATGATAATAATGGCCGTGGGCCATTACTTGGATTTTTTGGTATGAGCCTGCCACAAAAAGCGAATAGTAAGAAGTTTTGGATAAAAGCGTTGGCAAGAGCATATAAAATGAGTATTAAATTTCCCTATGAAGCAGTTGTCTTGGAAATATCAGACAGTGCATATGGGTCTTTAAAAGATTTTCTTGAAATGATCAATGCTGATTATTGTGTAGTGACGGGTGTTGCAAAAGTGCATATGAAAAAATTTGAGACAGAAGAACGGCTACTTGAAGATATTAAAAACATTGGTCTTACAGCAAAGAAGGTTATTTATAACGCAGATTTTCCTCAGCTTGAGCAGCTATATTCTTCAAGTAGAGCCATGAGCTATGGAACTAAAAAAGGTGACTTTACTTATATAGGTAGTCGCAGTGAGAATAGTACTTTGTTACAAAACAATATCGCTATTCATAACAAACCGTGGATACAGTACCCAACTAAGAGTGTTGCAAGCCACGCGCTGTATGCCCACACAGCAGCGGCAATTGTAGGAAATGAGCTGGGTGTTTCTAGGCAAAAGATAATTCAAGA
This sequence comes from uncultured Candidatus Saccharibacteria bacterium, assembly GCA_964397085.1. Classification (GTDB taxonomy): domain Bacteria; phylum Patescibacteriota; class Saccharimonadia; order CAILAD01; family BJGX01; genus CAILAD01. The sequence continues at coordinate 2,664 of CAYNHH010000058.1, read as the reverse complement.
GCTGAAAGCACTGGCTCCACTGAAAGGCCGGCTGAATGTATTTGAAGGCATCAGGGGCTCTACTGTCATTGACGATACCTACAATGCAAATGCCGAATCAATGATTGCTGCAGTATCCTTACTAAAAGATCTCCCCGGTACTAAAGTTGTGGTACTTGGTAGTATTAACGAGCTCGGTGGGTTTGCAAAACAGGAGCATGTACGAGTAGGTAGTATCATTGCGCAGTATCCAGATGAAATTTATCTATTTGGGAGTGATGCAGTACATTACCTTGCTCCGGCTTTACTAAAGGCAGGCTTTAATAAAAATAATTTGAATATTTTTAAGACCTCAAGAGAAGCAGGTACATTTCTAGCTCAGAATCTCAAAGAGGGTTCAGTCGTAATTGCGAAAGGCTCTCAAAATGATATCTTTACAGAAGAAGCTATCAAGCCAATTCTTCTTAATGATGAAGATAAAAAATTGCTTGTGAGACAGAGCCAGTACTGGATAGATCAAAAGAATCAAAGCTTTGATAAGCAAGAAGCCAACCAAGAAAACTATTGACTTTAAGCCATCAAAATGCAATAATAGTCAAATATTCAACTATCTAAAAATGGGCGTAAAGTATGAAGAAAACCGAAAAAATATTAATACTTTTTGTGAAGCGAAAGACCAAAGCCCACAAAGACGGAAAGCATGACTTTGTTGAGGCGCTCAAAGCTCACTTACCAAGTAATGTCACAATAGACTATAGTTTCTATGATGATTTAGTGTACTCAATAGTAGATGGCAAAGCTCAAATTTTTGACACAAAAAATGGTCACGACTTGAAATATTATGATTTGGTAAACTTTAGGTTCTGGCATGGTGCTGGTGAGCAGGCAGGTGCTTGTGCTGAATACCTCAAGAAAAACAATATTGCATTCTATGATCGCGAAGTAGGTGATTTTCGATCAAAATCAAAGCTGAGTGAATATTTCCGTTTGTGGGCCAAAGATATACCTGTTCCAGACACGCTTTTTTGTAGAGAACATGTCTTGTCTACTGCGCTAAAACTTAATCCTGAATTTCAATTTCCACTTATAGTTAAAGATATCGATGCATCGAAAGGTAAGAATAACTACTTAGTAAAAACACGAAAAAAAATTCGTACTATATTATTGGATAATCCAGACAACAGCTTTGTTATTCAGAATTTTATTCCCAATAACGGTGATTATAGGGTGCTTGTATATGGCCGTAGTATCGCTGGAGTAATTCTTCGAAAACGCACAAGTGATAAGACCCACCTCAACAATACCTCTCAAGACGGTGAGGCAACCTATTTAGATGCTAGTGAGTTTGATGATGACTTTAAGAAACTTGCAGTGAAAGCAGCTAGCATTCTAAAGCGACAAATAGCTGGAGTAGATCTGATAATAGATATGGATACAAAAAAGATCTCAGTGCTAGAAGTGAATAATACACCTCAGATAGATACAGGAACATTTGTAGATAATAAGGTTCATGCTCTTGCTGAGTATTTCAGTAAAGGCCAATCAATTAATGTAAAACGTCACATAAAAACCTTTGTGAGTATAGATATTCCTGAGCTTGGAATATTTGATCTCAAAAGTAAAGTCGATACAGGGGCTAGTCTAAGTGCAATACATGCCACAAAATTTTCTATTGACCCCAAAACAAAAACATTAAGGTTTACATTGCTAGATGAAGAACATCCACAGTACAACAATAAAGAGTACTCTACTAAACACTATTCACTTGATGAAATAAGAAGTTCTAACGGACAAATTGCAAAACGCTATACTGTTGAGTTACCAATCATATATAATGGTATTAAGTATAGAGTTCTGTTTTCTCTTTCGAACCGTAAGAGTATGCGTAACCCAGTACTACTAGGCAGAAGGTTTTTAAGAGACGGCAATTTTGTTGTCAGAGTAAAATAGGAGACGTACAGTATGAAGATAGCAATATTATCTCGGGGCACAGGCAATTATAGTACAAAAAGACTCATAGAGGCCGGCAAGCAACGTGGACATGAAATGACCATCATCAATCATGCCAATTGTAGTGTAGATATTGAGCGAAACAAACCAGGTATTTTATACAAGGGTGAAATTATTGAAAATATAGACGCCATAGTACCACGTATTGGTCAGTCAATCACCTCGTATGGATCAGCTGTTGTTCGACAGTTTGAGATGATGCGAGTGTATACACCGGTAAGTTCACTTGCATTGGTTCGCTCACGAGACAAATTGCGTAGTCTGCAACTGCTAGCTCGTTCTGGAGTAGGTATCCCCAAGACTGTCTTTGCTCGCCAAGCAGTCGGTACTGAAGAGCTCATTGAGCTTGTTGGCGGTGCGCCTGTTGTTATTAAGCTACTTGAAGGCACACATGGTATTGGTGTTGTGCTTGCAGAAACCCGTAAGGCTGCAAAATCAGTTATTGAAGCATTCTATGGTCTTGGCGCTAATATCCTTATCCAGGAGTTTATTGAAGAGGCTCATGCGGCTGACATCCGTGTAATTGTAGTGGGTGATAGAGTAGTGGGTGCAATGATGCGCAAAGGTGAAGAAGGTGAATTCAGAAGCAACCTTCATCGTGGTGGCACATCTATGGCTGTAGAGCTGACTAAGAAAGAAACCAATATTGCCATTAAGGCAGCCCGCACCCTCGGC
>CAYNHH010000057.1:0-3968 GCA_964397085.1 uncultured Candidatus Saccharibacteria bacterium | reverse complement strand
TTGTTGGTATTGATATCAATATGGGTTGTCCGGCAAAAGATATGATCAAAAAAGGTGCATGTAGTGCGATGATACAAAATCATGAGCTGGCAGCAGAAGTAATTGCAGCGACAAAAGCCGGCATTGCAGATGCTGGCGGAAATATACCGGTGAGCGTGAAGACTCGTATAGGATTTAGTACTCCAGATGTGGAGGGCTGGATAGGCTTTTTACTCGAGCAAGACCTAGATGCAATCACTGTGCATGGCCGCACACGTCGGCAGATGAGCAAGGTGCCTGCTGACTGGACTGAGATAGCTAAGGCGGTGAAACTGCGAGACAAAATTTCACCAAATACTATTATGATAGGTAACGGCGATGTGATGACTCGAGCTGAAGGAGTTGAGCGAGCTCAAGAGACCGGCGTGGAGGGCATAATGATAGGCCGGGGTATATTTCAAGATCCGTTTGTATTTTTAACGCAATCACACATGCAAAACTTGGATGAAATGCTAGTACTCTTGCGCAAGCATGTTGTGTTACATCAGAAAACTTGGAAGGGTGAGAAGTTTGAACCCCTCAAGAAATTTGTAAAGATGTATATTAATGGTTTTGCAGGTGCTGCAGATATGCGCGCACAGATGTTTGCTGCTAAAGATCATGTTGAGCTGTTAGCAATTATTGACAAAAATCAAAAAAAGCTATAGAATAGCTAGGATCTGAACCTGAAAAATGGAGGCACGATGTCTACACGAGTGAGTTTTGTAGTAGATGATTCTGAAGTAAGGGTGATGGAGCTTCTGACGAGAATACAGGGCTTGAAGAAAGTGTCCTTTCGCGGAATGACAGATATTGCTATTGCTCCTGTGGTTGGGTCTGAGACTCAGCCAAGTCTTGAGCCTCGCTCTGCTCAAGAGGTAGAACTACTGCAGAGATCTATCCAGGACCTCAGTTTGAATAGACGTACACTTAGATGTCTACATCATGCTCAGTTAGACAACATCAATGGTGTGCCAGAACGTAGAGAAGACTGTGATATTTCTACAATTGGTGAGTTGTTACAAAAAACAAGAAAAGAGATACTTCTTTACTTTGATATTGGGCCTAGTCGAGCAGATGAGATTGAAGCAAACTTGGCTCAGTTGGGTCTTCAACTCAAACAAGAAGAAAACCCCACCTAAATAGGTGGGGTGTTTTATTTATGGCAAAGCAATTCCTCTTGCATGACAGCTGTTGGCAATGATCACTTTGAGCTGACGTTGAGCGTCAGCGAGGTTTTCATTTCTGATGATCTTTGGCCATCGAGACAAGATCAGACCAGCTTCATATTTGATTCGGTCTTGACGTTCAAGAATCTCCGCTTCAGTTTCGTCACCACGCTCTATGAGCCTTCTCAGGCATGTTTCAACAATTGGGTCTGGAGGCAATACTCCTACCAGTACTACGTTTGGCATATCTTTGAGATTCAATGCACCATTTACGTCGATGTCGGTAATGAGCACTTTATTGGGTGGTGGTGTAGCTAGTCCATAGAGATTGCCAAAATGCTCATTGTACTCTAGGAGTTTGCCAGCCTCCCAGCCATGCATAAATTCTGTCTTTGATACGTAGACGTATTCACCGGGCTGGTCACGTGACTTTGGTTGACGTGAAGTCCAGCTGGGAGCAATCTCTAGTCCACTTGCTTTACCTACACTGGCTTTTCCGGCTCCACTGGGGCCAGACACAACAATGATGAGTCCAGTCATGGTGCGTCCTATTTGCTTGAGGAAAAAGGATACAAGTATTAAATAGTAATTAGCCTCGTAATACAAGCAAATGCTTTTTACTAATCACGAAAATGTCAGATATGATACAATTCGTATATGAGTAAAAATAGTCACAAAAAACACGAGTCCAAAAAACATACTAATCAACATCAACATGCTCCAAAAGTTGCGCATATTCCAGAAGAAGATGTGTTTACCGAACATCGTTTTGGTAGTGAAGTACTGATAGGGCTAATTATATTTGCTATGGGACTATTCTTTATGGTGCCTGTCTACTCGGCATATACGGTAGCTACTCAATTTGCATTGCTTGCAGTGTTTATGATAGCTGTACTAGCTTTTGTAGTTGTACATTGGCGCAAGCTCAAGAAGCAAAAGGATCATCCAGAGATGCCTCTTATGGAGCGGTTTGTGTATCTATCAATTGTGAGTATTCTGTCAATTGCAATAATTGCCCAGGTGATTACTCGTACTCTTGATCTGTGGCTCGTAGGAATTTTGGTAATTACCATTTTGCTTAAAGTACTTTTGACCTCACGAATGTCTCGAAAGTAGACTCCATATGAAGAGGGCATTGGTTGTAATTGGAATAGTTATTTTGGTGGTAGTAGTTGCTGTGGCAGGGGTCTTTGGTTACAAAAAGTGGCAAAGTAATAAAAAAGCAAAACAACAGTTTCAAATTGCACAATCTAACCCCACGCAATCGCAAGAAAAACAGCCAGAGACCGTAAAGAGAGCCGGAGCGTATGTAGCCTATGACCCTGCGTTATTTTCACAGGCAAGTGATGGTAAAGTAGTGTTGTTTTTTAATGCTAAGTGGTGCGGTACGTGTAAGCAACTAGACAAAGACCTCAAGGCTACGAAGTTGCCAGATAACCTCACAATTATGAACGTGGATTATGACAAGAATGCTGTACTTCGTAAAAAATACAGCGTGCCATTCGAAGATACTTTTGTACAAGTAGATGCTGCTGGGGTAATGTTGAATCGTTGGAGTGGTTCTGAAGATGTAGCAGAGGTGATTGCACTCACAAAATAAGATATATTTAGTGCGCTTGTTAGTGGGTGTATACTAGAATTATAAAAAGTGAGGGAGATAAAATGGCTGAAATTAAGCAAGTAGAAATGTTTGAAGGTGTAACTGCAAAGCAATTATATAATGCTCTAATGAGTAGCCGTGAGCACACAGATTTTACGGGGGCAAGCGCGAATATCGAGAACAAGGTGGGTGGAAAACTTACAGCTTGGGATGATTATATAGAGGGTGAAAATCTTGAGCTTGAGCCAGACAAAAGAATAGTGCAAAAATGGCGAGCAAGTGACTGGCCCAACGGTGAATGGTCTACAGCAACATTCGAATTTAAAGATAGTGACAATGGTTGTGAGCTGACATTTGGTCAGACTAATGTGCCAGATGATATGGTAAAAGACGTTGATCAAGGATGGAAAGATTATTACTGGATGCCATTGAGAAAATACTTTGCAAAATGATTAAAGTAGTTATTTTTCTTCATTTACTGAGTCTCATTATTGCTTACGGAAGTGTAATATTTGTAGATTTTTATGGCCTATTCTGGGTACTTGGTAAAAAAACAAAAACTCAAATGGTGGAGGTTAGCCAGACTGCTCAGATACTTATTTGGACGGGCTTACTAGGCCTTGTTATTAGTGGTAAGTTCTTGCATCCAAATTTTTCAAAACCACTTACTCAGCTAAAGATGTTACTGGTACTGATAATTATATGTAATGGTTTAAATCTACATTTTGTACAAAAAGCCATGAAATCAGAAAAGCTAGAATCTTTTTGGCAATTGCCCAAAAAGCTCATTGTTTGGTCTATCGTTTCAATTACTGTTTCTCAATTGGCATGGTTGGGCGCCGTACTGATAGGGTTCATCAATACAAGTTCTCATTTTGTAAAATAAAATCCCCAACTCAGTTAAGAGTTGGGGTACTGCTAGGCAGCGGTACGAACAAGTGTGCCATAGGTATCGGGCTCACACAGTACTTTGGCAAGCATGCCGGATTGATTGCCGTCGTAGACAACAATCTCGATGGCGTGCTCTCTGGCATGGGTGGCCGCGGTGGCATCCATTACCTTCAGACCGCGCTCAATGATCTCAAGGTGAGTCATCTCGTCGAACTTGGCTGCATCTGGGTTGGTATTGGGGTCTGTGTCGTAGATCCCATCGGTACCTTGCTTGGCCATCAAGATGGCTT
>CAYNHH010000056.1:0-4000 GCA_964397085.1 uncultured Candidatus Saccharibacteria bacterium | reverse complement strand
AAGTAATGAGTAGCTTCGCAAATAGTCAAGCAATACTTGAAGATCTACTCAGTAAACTTGGCTGCGAAGCCACCTGTGAGTTTGACGAGACCAATCAGCTTGTAGAAATTACTAGTGATGACCATGCACTACTTATTGGTAAACACGGTGAAAATCTCCGTGCCCTGCAGTATATATTCAATCTCATTCGGCGCCGCGAGTTTCCTGATAGCGAATTTGTAGCCATTGATGTTGCTGGCTATAAGATAGAAAGAATTGAGAAGGTGCAGAAGATTACCCAAGAAGCGATTGATGCCGTCATGGAGTCTGGCCAGCCTCAAACTCTCCCTTCAATGAATTCATATGAGCGTCGCCAAGCCCATATGGTTGTAGCAGACAATCCAGATCTGGTTACTGAGAGCATTGGTCAAGAGCCTCACCGTACTATTGTTATCAAAAAACGCGACTAATTATTACCTATTGTCATGAAAAAATCCAATAGCTCTACTATCGTTGCTCAAGCATCTGCCTCAGGTGCCGCCGCTATTAGTATTGTTCGTTTTTCTGGGCCACAAGCCTATGAAATTGCCCAAAAAATATGGCAACCAGTTGGCAGTGACTCAGCTAGGCCGAGAGAACTTACTCTTGGCTGGCTGATAGATGATACTACTAAGGTTGATCAAGCAATGCTAGTATATATGCCAGCCCCACACTCGTACACTGGCGAAGATGTGGTTGAGATTCACACTCATGGGGCGCCTGTGATTACTCAAACGGTCATTTCACTCGCCTTACAGAATGGCGCCAAGCTGGCCGAGCCAGGAGAGTTTACGCGCCGTGCATTCTTGAGCGGCAAGCTAGATCTCACACAAGCTGAGGCAGTGGGTGAGCTCATTGCGAGTAATAATGCCACAATGATGCGACTAGCCAGCAAACAGCTGGCTGGTGGGCTCTCAAAGACAATTAAAGATATCAAACAAGTGTTACTAGGTCTTGCCGCGCACGAAGCTGCTTCGCTTGATTTCTCTGAAGAAGATATTGTAGAGTCTCAGCTGAGTGTTCAGACAAAATCGCTCAAGCAAATTATCAAAAAGACCAACGATCTGCTTGACGATAGCTCAAGCCTGGCGACAGTAAAGAACGGCTACTCTGTAGCGTTAGTTGGCTTGCCAAATGCCGGTAAGAGCACCCTACTTAATACACTGCTTGGCTATGATCGCTCAATAGTAACTGATATTGCCGGCACTACACGCGACACTATCACAGAGGGCATTACTCTGGGAGATATCAATGTTCATCTCACCGATACTGCTGGCCTCAGAGATGCCAACGACAAAGTAGAGCAATTGGGAGTAGATCGTACCTTGCAAGAGCTCAAGAGTAGCGACTCAATTATTGTACTTATTGAGCCAGGTAATGCACTAGCAACAATACAATATCTCAAAAAAAATAATGTATTATCACTGCTCAATCCCACCTCCAGCTTAATAATTCTTACCAAATCAGATATAGATCAAGAAATTGAGACTATCCCTGAGCTTAAAGATATTACACAACTCGTGATATCTGCCAAAACGGGCACCGGTATTAAGGCCCTGCGAAAACAACTACAAGTATTTGCGAGTCAAAACCAATCAAGCGAAAACTTGAGTGTACTCACCAATCGCCAAATAGAGGTGATGAAAAAGCTCGTGCAGCAACTCAAAAGCACACTTCAGTTAGTACAAGCCAAAACCCCACCAGATATTATTTTGGTAGAGTATCAAAAAGCCATTAGTATTTGTAATAGTCTTACCGGCGAAGAAGTAACGCAAGAAATTATCAATAAAGTCTTCTCTGACTTTTGTATTGGGAAGTAGTAGTTTAATTAGCGGTAATAGGGAAATCTAGAGAAGATTTGTAATACGTATTTACAGTATCAGTTTTGACAACTTTTCCACTTAGGTCTAACACATCTCTATAAAACACTGTTTGAGAAGGTTTGGTAGCATCACTACTACCTGTTACAAAGAATGGCCCACGAATAGCACCAGATTTTACTTTAGTACCATAGAACAAGAACTTAAGTGTAGTACCTACCATTTGAGTCTGCATAAGAATGTAGTGACCAGTATCGTTGGTAAAGCGCATATCTGGCTGAGGCAGATATATTGTGGCATCTACACCCGGCACACCGTATGGAGCTGTGTAATAATCAACTGCAAATGAGTGGTTAGACCGTGAGGTAATAGGTAGGCCTGCCAGCAGTGCCGCTCTATACGCCGTGCTCGATACCTGGCACAATCCACCACCATATTGCATTTCTTCACGATCACCCAAGATAACCAACCCCGGTGCGTAGCCATTGGCAGCATCTACATCACCCAAGTACTCATTAAATGAAAAGTTTTGCCCCGGCTTTATAAGTATGCCATTAAATTTAGCTGCCCCCACGCGAATATTTTGTAGTCTATTTGAGGGTGAGCCAGGAAAGTACGTTACCCCCTCACTTATTAATTCTTTTATACCAAGCTTGTCGATATTATCATCAGTAACTTCGGCCTTTGTTACAGCTACTGTGAGCGGGATTGCACTAGTACCACCAGCCGACAGTTGTGCCAGTATCACGTCACTAGATTTTGCTATATCTAGTGTTTTACCATCTCGGCTTTGAGTAAATACCGTTGCTTTACCATCACTAATGGTAAGTTGCGCATCTACCGGTACTACATTGATTTGGTCTGTCAGGGTAGTAAGGTAATCACTCACGGCTTTTTTGTCGTAATACAAGGTATTTGTAGGGTGGTGAATAATATAGCGATTAGCAAGGATGCTTGTGGCTAGTGGTTGACTCGAGCTTGGCAAGGCTAGCCAACTCACCAAAGTATTTACATCTATAGGCCAGCTCTTAGTGCCATACGTAAGTTGCAAAGGTTGTTTTTCAAACGGCGCAATAATACTCTTTTGGCTCTCAAGTACAGACGAGCTCAGCTGAGGATCAACAGTTAAGACCGGCAAGACAAAAAGCTTACTCTGGAGTTGGCCAAAGTGATTGGCGATAGCAGAGGGGAGCAAGGCAAAATCCACTCGCTTGCCACGGGCACTTTCTTTGATAGCTACAACATTATCTTGAGACACAAACTTAGCATTTTCTACCTGCTTAGCGCTAGTAGTATTTATACCTACACTAATTTCACTCAGTTTTGCAGTATCATAGCTCACCTCTGTAATAGCTGGGTTTTGACCTATCAAGCTACTAATTTGTGCACTTACTTTATCAATAGGCCAGCCACTGCGCCCTACATTTATCGCATCATTAGCAGCCTGCGCATTGTTGTACTGTACGCCAAGTTGAGAGGCAGAAAGTTGTTGAGTACCTTGCAGGGTCATCACTTCAATTGGTTGATCACTATACTTAGCTGTCTGAGTATTCATTTCTCGCACTGCCTCAGCATGCGTAAGCCCGCCCAGGTATACGCCATTAGCAGTTACGCCAGGGTAAATACGACCACGATAAGCTATTCGTAGGGCCAACACTAGGCACAACAAAACCAGTACTATAGCGAGTAGCACTGCTAATACCTTCCTACCCCTGGAGAGTTGTGCGAGTCTTTGCATGTAGTTGTACCTTATTGTTTAAGAGGTGAGTTGTTTGCCAATTTCACTTTGTATTATATACTTTTTAGTCTCTCAAACCAAGCATAAGAAAATAGTCGTAAATTAATGACCAACAGATTATTTGCTATAATACTTACATGAAAAAAATACTTATCACTGGTGGTGCTGGATTTATCGGCACCAACTTTGTACACTACACCGTCAAAAACAAGCCTGAGTACCAAGTAACGGTACTCGATGCCCTCACCTATGCTGGTGAAGAGCACAATTTAGACCCGGTCAAAGACAAAGTTACTTTTGTGAAGGGTGACATTACCGATGCTGAGCTTGTCGATAAGTTGGTATCAGACAGCGATATAGTAGTGCACTTTGCAGCCGAGAGCCATAATGATAACTCCCTCAAAAGCCCCTGGCCATTCGTACA
>CAYNHH010000055.1:1379-4280 GCA_964397085.1 uncultured Candidatus Saccharibacteria bacterium | reverse complement strand
AAAGCACAAGAATAATGTTGACTTTAGAAGCTTAATTTGCTACTATAGTATGGTCTTATTTGAGAGGTGGAGTAAACCTCAAGAAAGATATAAACGCTCTGGCAATATTGCCAATCTAAAGAGCTTTGGAGGGTGTTTATATTTTTTTATTACCTCTAGTAAGGCCTAAATAAAAAAATCAAAATTAAAAACAAAAGGAAAATTCAATGTCTACAACTATGCTTACATATTATCAAGTCACTCGACCACGCAAGGTCAAAGTGAGGGTGGTTAAGGCACATCATCATGTGCCGTATTTGGGTAGCGAAAATGTGATTGATATTCGTGCAATTGCCCAAAAAGAAAAATCACGCTTTGGTAGCTCATTCTTCTTGAGCCCAAATGAAAAGCAAATTACTGAGTATGAGGCTTGGCAGAAGCTCTCAAAACGTCTCAAAAAACGCATTATTTAAAGTAATATATCAGGTATACTATGATAAAATATGAGCTATCTTTGCACTGCGAAGGGCTCATATTTTTTATCAAAAATTTGCGGGTATAGTACAGCGGTAGTATGCGACCTTCCCAAGGTTGAGACACGGGTTCGACTCCCGTTACCCGCTCCAACGTCAAATTATTGCTAGGGTTTCCACAAAGTATCTAAAAATACTTTGTACCAACAACCACAATAATTTTCCTCTTCGAATGAAAAGAGTACTTTTTATTCGTATAGCTGCAGAAGAATAAGCCGATGTAGCTCAGTTGGTAGAGCGACGCTTTCGTAAAGCGTAGGCCAGCGGTTCGATCCCGCTCATCGGCTCCATAAGGCATATTCTAGTCAAGAAATAGAGCGTATAATAGTAATTAGTAATAATATATGAATACAGTAAAGAAAATTCAAAAAGAGCTAAAAGATCAGAAGTTCTTTCGAGATGGTTGGCTCTTGAGCTTGGTTTCACTCATTGTAGTGGGCAATCTTTTTATTATCACCTGGTCAATCACCCATATTCAACGTACTTCTATTGAGTTGCCGGTGAGATTTACCTCACTTTCTAATTTTGATCAATTAGGGTCTTGGTTTCGGCTGTACGAAATATCGGAAATTGCCTTAATTGTCTCACTATTGAATGTATTCTTAGCAGTGATACTGTATAGAAAAAATCGAATTCTTAGTATCTTTTTATCTATTACTGCCGTGATGGTAGTGGTGCTGGCGATTGCAATATTATTGGGCTTTACGGCAATAAAATATGGCACAAACTAGCATGACAAAACCCTCAAAGCCGGTACGGTTTGCTGATACCTGGTTGTTTTATCGGATTTTTGAGATAATTCCAGGCTCATTTACCTGGGCTATCCTCTTGGGACCAATAGTAATGAGTTTCTTCTGGCCTATCGGCGTGGCATATTTTATTATTGCTTTTGATCTATATTGGCTACTGAAGTCGCTGCGCATGAGTTACTCACTACTGATAGGCTATCAGAGAACGCGTGAAACCGAGCGAATAGACTGGAGCGCTCGTTTGCGAGAGCTAGGTCACGTTGACGCCTCTCTTACTCATGTACAAAATCAACTTGCATTGGCTATCGAAAGAAAAGCACCGCGGGTACATATAAAGAATCTTACCCATGAGGTAGAGCGTCTATCTTTATTACAACAGAACAAGCAGGTGATTGTTCAGCCAGATGAGATTTGGCAATGTATGATTATGCCGGTTTACAATGAATCAGTGAATATTGTGAAGCCTTCAATTGAGGCAATACTTAATTCTGAATATGATGTTAAAAAGATAATAATGGTACTTACATATGAAGAAAGGGGTGGTGAGGCAGCTAAGGCTACGGCAACTGCACTTGAAAAAGAGTTTGGCTCAAAATTTGGCCACTACAAGACCTATTGTCACCCAGATGGAATAGAGGGAGAAATAAAGGGTAAAGGGCCAAATATTAGTTATGCAGGCAGAAAGATTCTGAAATATATTCAAAGTAAGGGCATTCTTGAAAAAGATGTGATTGTTACAACATTAGATTGTGATAACAGGGTACATCATCAGTATTTAAGCAGATTGACACACGCGTTTTGTATTAGTCCCAATAGAAAACATACCTCTTTTCAGCCTCTCACCTTGTTTTTTAACAATCTTTGGGACGTACCGGCCCCTATGCGTGTAATAGCCACCGGTAACTCATTTTGGGTGATGGTAGAAAGCGTTCGACAGGGAAGACTGCGCAACTTTGCCTCGCATGCTCAGCCACTTGAGGCCTTGGTAGAAACTGATTTCTGGTCACTTACAAGTCCTGTAGAGGATGGTCATCAGTTCTATCGTAGTTACTTCACATTTAATGGAGATTATCAGGTGGAGCCGTTGTTTTTACCTATTTATCAAGATGCGGTACTCGCAAGTAAATATCATAGAACCTTCATCGCGCAGTTTAAGCAGTTACAGCGCTGGGCGTATGGGGTAAGTGACTTTCCGTATGTCGTCAAAAACTCTGTAAAGAATACAAACATACCCTGGAGTAATAAGCTTTTGCAGATGGGTCGACTTTTTGAAGGACATCTGAGTTGGGCTACAGCACCTTTAATCTTAACTTTTGCAGCCTGGGCGCCGCTGTATCTCAACTCGTCATTTAACAAGCAAGCCTTGGCTCATCAGTTGCCAATTGTGGCCTCTAATATCCTAACGCTTGCAACGGTTGGCCTGTTCTCAACTATTTGGATAAGTTTTATCATGATGCCTAAAAGACCTGCACACCAGAAGTGGTATAAGGCATTCTTTATGTTAGCTCAATGGGTACTTGTTCCAATTACAGCAATTGTATTTGGTGCCTTTGCAGCAATTAGTGCACAGACTAGGTTGATGTTTGGTCGCTACTTGGGCTTCTATGTGACTGAAAAGGCAGTGAAGAAGTGATCTATCT
>CAYNHH010000055.1:0-1279 GCA_964397085.1 uncultured Candidatus Saccharibacteria bacterium | reverse complement strand
TGGATCAAGCTTGGGGCTCAGGTAGTTGCTGCGGTAGTTGTATTTAGTTTTTTTGGAATACGAATTGAGGTTCTCACTAATCCTGCAGGGCAAAGTCTTGTATTTACCGATCCAAATATTACATTTACGCTCTTGGGGCACTTGGTTGAGATCAACTTGATTGCACTTTTTGTAACTACTTTTTGGCTAGTAGGCATGACAAATACCATGAACTTTGTTGATGGTATTGATGGTCTGTCTGGAGGAATCTCAGCTATAGCAGCTTTTATTATGTTTTTGCTTGCGCTGAGCCCTTCGGTGCACCAGGGTCAAACCGCTATTATTTCAATTGCTTTGGTAGGTGGATGTCTTGGGTATCTAGTCCACAACTTTTATCCCGCAAAGATTTTTAATGGCGACTCTGGAGCGTACTTTTTAGGGATGACACTGGGGATAATCGCGATATTCTCTGGGGGTAAGCTTGCAACGGCTGCACTTGTGTTGGGTGTTCCAATACTAGATGCGCTTTGGGCGGCTCTACGGCGTATTCTGGCGGGTCGCTCACCATTTTCTGCAGATAGAGGCCACCTGCACTTTTTACTACTTGATGTGGGCTTTACACAGCGCCAAGCCGCCCTTCTTATTTATAGTCTCTGTATTGTCTTTGGTGTGATTGCTCTTATTGCTTCACCAGGTCAGAAAATTGTGGCTATTTTTGCTCTAGTACTTATTATTATGTTGCTTCTTTCGATATTGACTTTAATACTTCGACGAAAAACGCAGGCTTCTTGATTGACAGCAAACATATATCTATGTTAAGCTAGTGGCTAAGAGGGTAGAAAAACGTGAATGGTAAGAACCTACAGGAACTAATTCAAAATCTCCAAGTTTTTTACAAATGTCCTTCATGTGGGTCACAATATCAGCATGAAGATATTACATTCTTGGGGCGCGTCGATGAGCATTGCTTTATGCAGCTAACTTGCACAGAATGTTCATTGCCAATTTTGGCAACAGTCTTGTTGAGCAATCAGCTCGAGGGTGAGCTTACCTCTAAAGAGTCATTCGGCTCAAACGTTCTGAAATCAGACCTTGGCAGGGGTGAGAAGAAGCAATTCTCTGATCGCCAACCAATTTCTGCTAGTGAGATTGTAGACTTACATATCTACCTCACCGACCGTTCAAAAGATTTACACACCCTATTTTAAACAATTATGGAAAAAACAACACTTACAGCAACACCTCGCGATATATTTGGTAAAAAACTTTCTGCTTCTCGAGCTGAAGGTAGTCTGCCAGC
>CAYNHH010000054.1:0-4545 GCA_964397085.1 uncultured Candidatus Saccharibacteria bacterium | reverse complement strand
GCTTCAGGGCTAATACTAGAATAGTACGCCTTACCACTATCTATGAGCTCTTTGGCGTACCTTTGATAATGCGGTAGTCTCTCAGACTGTACATATGGCCCATGCTTACCGGGTTTTTCTTCATACCACACGCCTTCATCAGGGTGAATACCAAGCCAATCTAGGCTTTTCACTATCTGTTCAGCACCACCCTCCACAAAACGTTCTCGGTCAGTATCCTCGAGACGCAAAATAAAATCACCATCATTTGCCTTCGCAAACAGATAGGCAAAAAGTGCAGTCCTAACACCACCAATATGCAGTAGCCCTGTCGGGCTAGGTGCAAAACGAGTTCTAACTTTATTCATAGAGTCAATTATACCAGATTAGCATCTACATATCTCACTATTTCAAATACGTTCGCCAATCTTCAATTCCAGCTCTTTTCAACGGATATGCATTTCCAATACTGTCCAAACAATCTAAAAGTACAGAACGAGCAAGAGTAAAAGGTTCTTTGTATGCTACCTCAGACTTTTGTATGTAACCATATAGCTGATGCATAAGGTGAATATAGTAGCCATCAAGAAACTGTTCATTTGGGCCAAGCTCATACCTCTCATATAGAGGGTCTAGATCAGCGAGAAATATTGAAGGCTCGCTACAACTCTCACTTGTACCATACATAAACTGATCTAAACGGCTAATGTCTGACAAGAACGGCTGTTCTTCGAAAAGTTTTTGGGTATTATATGCTAGCAAGTTTGCTAATAACTCATCTACCTTGTCTTTTGGAACTGCAGTAGATCCACTCTCTATGGCAGTCCCTATGCATACCCCATCAATTCTCTCAACTTCAGTATAAAGTGTTGGCCCTGGTAGCTTTGCCTTGGGTGCCCGTTCGCCCAGTACATAGTTGTAACGAGGCACCATTACATTGCATTGCTTGCCAAATTCACTAATCAAGCCCTGTGTCGTGCGTAATTTTTCACGAATGTATGTCAATTTTTCTGATTTGCTCAACGTTTTTGTCGAGGCGTCATCAAATTGTAATAGCTTTTCTATACTTACAGTACGGATTACTCTAGATTCATCGTTCTTGAGTGTTTTGATGTTTGAAAGGTTTGTTTCAAAATTTGCATGAACCAATGGACTATTAAACGGTGTCTTATCATTCTTGCGGAACTGTTCCATTTAGCTCATCATGTCTTCTGGAGAAATCTCGTTGAAATGACCATCGGGTAGTCGCTTGTAAAATAGTACCTTATTTGAAGTTTCTTCAGGGTCGTAGACATACTCTATTCTATTGGCGCTACCTGCATGGTGATAATGAGTTTTTTTATCAATAATAAGTGGGCTCGTCACTCGATCTATACGATACTTGACATTGTCTTTTTCAAACTCAATACGCTCAATAGACTTCGTAAGCGCACCGTCGTCTTCCAATTTTTCTGTTAATCGATCACTAGAATCAATAGTGTACTTTTCATCAATAAGACTAATTAAATCATCCCAGGCTTTATCACTCATATTATCCCCCTTTACAAACTTGTGGCCATCTTAATGATTTGATCTTGGGTGAGGCCATGATTATCGCCTTCTATTCTATACCAAGTACCATGATTTACCCAACTCGCTTGATTGTTGTACAAATAGATTGTGAGTCCTTGAGCTTGCAACGCTGTATAGTTATCTGTTTTGCTTTGTAAGTAATTTTCTGCCAAAGCTTGAGAGTCCCAATCAGTACGATCTTCACTAACTGATACTTTTTTACTGCCATCTTCTGATTGAAGGCTATAACCAATACTTCCTGGGTTAGCTTGAATATCTCCAGATACTTTCCAGCCACTTGGCATGTATGATGGCAGCGAAGCACTAATACCAGCTTTTGAGCCTGCAACTTTGAGTGCAAGATTGGGATAATTTATCTGCCAGACATACACTCCTAGCAAGATAACACCCGCCATACTGAGACCAACACTAGCAATTTTACTGGCAATCTTTTTCTGTTTCTTGGGTGGAGTGTTGGGTTGTTGAGGTTGGGCAGTAGGTACAGCTTGCTGTGTCTGAGCGAGCAAAGTATTGACCTCACTGGCTGCGGAGGTTGCTGCAAGGGCCGCCGTTGCGTCAATACCATCGGTATTCGAATTGGTGGGCTTAATGACACTGCCAGCTACAGGTGGAGTACTAGGTGTTGCCTTGCTCATAGAATCCATACTGTTTGATAGTGAGTTCTGTACGGGAGGCACTACAGGTGCTGCAAAAACATTTGTGTTCGCGCTAGCAGTTGGCTGAATGATCATTTGTGTTGAGCCGCCAGGTCGTATATCTTGCATGGGCTTCACAGGGGCGTACGAAGTGGGTCGAGAAGCAGTAATTTCAGAAGAAGCATTAGATAACTCACTGAGCTGCTCATCACTAAACACATCTTCATCTTGACTATCTAGTGAGGATAGCTCACTTCCAATATTTTCATCTTTAGCTGTATGAGTTGAAACTTCAGGCTCTTCAGCAGGCATTTCTACTGGTTGAGGTGCTACTGGGGGCGTGGGTGTAGAAGTAATTTCAGCTGGCGGCATGGGTGCAGGTACAGGATTTGCAGTTGGTTGACTCTGCTGAATATTAGCTATAGCCTCCCTAGCTTGAGCTGCGGTTGTATCATCTGGAGGTGGCGGTCCTGCAGGCGCAGGTACTACGGGCAATGAATCAACTACAGGTATAACTGGAGCTTGTATTGTGGGGCCTGGCACTTGCTGAGGGGCTGGTACAGGTGCAGATAATGCGGTAGTACTAGGACTGTGAAAACGGGTAAAGCTAGTCGCCTGATTTGCTGTAGGTTCAGGAGGGCTCAGAATGACTGTATCTGGTACTGACTGAGGTAGTGTTTCTGGCTGCAAGACAGGATTATCAGTAGTAGTATCAGAGCTGGTTACAGGTTGCACAGCTGGTTGCTGAGAAGGCTCTGCAGATAAAGGGGTAGGTTGAGGAGCTACAACTAACTCTTGAGCTTGTGAATTGGCTGTTTCATCAGTCTTTGCAGACGAGGCTGTTGCCTGAGCCGTATCAGATGCAGGAGTACCACAATTCGCACAGAAAGTTTTCCCCGCGATAGTTATTTGATCTTTGGTATCACAATTTGGACACTGCATATACGAGCAAACCCTCATTAAAAATGGTTGTCTCTATTGTATAATAAGTAAGCAGAAGCGTAAACAGTTTAGCTAAAGCTTTTTAGATTGTTTTTTGACTAAATAGACAAATTTTGGGATCGCGAATTGACGACCAATTCGCTTGGGTTGCCTGAGTAGTCTCCATAGCCACTCAAGGCCAGATTTCTGCATCCACAAAGGAGCGCGCTTGATTGTGCCACCCATTTCTGAGTAATCAAAAGTACCACCTTCGCCAATGATTACTTTGGCTAAATTCTTATCTCTATTTGCATCAATAAATAGCTCTTGCTTTGGAAATCCCATAGCGACAAATAAGATATCTAGCTTATATTGAGAAACATCATGCACAATAGCAGCTTCTTCATCTGGTGGAAAGTAGCCACTCCACACTTCAAGCTGTTTGATTTTGGGAAATCTCTGCATAATCTCCTTCTTGATTGTTTCGGGCGTATTCATACCGCCAATAATCCCTATCCCCCAGCCGTTACTTTCGGCAAGATTGAGCAGCGCTTTAGTTTGAGTTGCACCAGCCATTTTCTCAGGGATAACTTGATTTCTCCAATTAGGTCTTTGTAGCCAAAACAGCCCACTGCGTATTACTTTCAAAAACTTCTTGCCCCTTGGCTCGCCATATAGATAGCTCGCTGCCCACTGCAACGAAACACCGTCAGCCAGGCACAAGCTGGCAGAGTTTAGTATATGAGCTATCTGAGGGTTTTTGTATGCGGTAACCAGAAACTCCACATATGGCTGAACAACCACCGCGCTACCAGCTTTATGTGTGTTTATAAGCATTTCGATACTTTTATTAGCTTGCACGATGGTAAGCGTATCTATATGAATATCAAGTATATCAACTTTTTTCATGACTTCCTTTCTTGAGCAATTTGCTAATTTCATCTGGAAACTCTTTGCTGAAGCGTACATCAGAGAATTTTTGAGCAGATTCAAATAGTCGTTTCGCTTTGAATGTCTGTTTCTCTAGACGATATAAAGCCTCATTCATACTTTCTACAGTAGGTTCGGTAAAGAAATATCCGGTTACTCCATCTTGGATAGTTTCTGTGAGCCCTCCACCTTTGAGAGCGACTACTGGCGTTCCAAACGAAAGAGCTTCAACAGGAGTGATACCAAAATCCTCTAGTGACGGGAATACAAAGGCTTTTGCTTTTGAAAATAGCCTGGCCTTTTCAATATCACTTACTCGGCCTGCAAAAGTAATATTCGCAGCAGACCCTGCTAGTTGAACAAGCCTAGAACTGTCCGGGCCATCACCAGCAATAATGAGTTTTCGCCCACTTTGCTTAAATGCATTTACTACCAGATCAATATTTTTGTATCTACTTAAGACAGAAAGCACTAAGTAATAGTCATCCTTCTCAGGCTCTACAAAAGT
>CAYNHH010000053.1:0-4545 GCA_964397085.1 uncultured Candidatus Saccharibacteria bacterium | reverse complement strand
GCAGATAAGGTTTTACTTGAGACTGATTGTCCATACTTAAGCCCAAGCCCAATGCGAGGTAAGCGTAATGAGCCAAGCTATATACAATACACGGCCAAGTTTTTGGCTGAAATCTGTAATATGCAACTCGCAGAGTTTGAAAAACAGACTACTAAAAATGCCAAGGATTTGTTTTTGGTATGAACAGAACCTATCTTGACTATGCTGCTGCAACGCCACTAGATGCAACTGTAGCAAAAAAAATGCATGAAGCAGAAAAGCTGTTTGCAAATCCTTCAAGCCAATATGCCAGTGGGAGAGAAGCAAGGAATTTATCAGATAGCTCAAGAAAAAACATCGCCATGTTTTTTGGCGCAAATAGTGACGAGGTTATCTTTACGAGTGGTGCAACAGAATCAAACAACCTAGCCATTTTAGGTGCAGCTCGCGCAGCTGGCAAGGGCAAGATTATTTCGCTCGCAACTGAGCATGCTTCTGTGCGTGAGCCAATAGCACAACTAGCAAAAGAAGGGTTTGATATAGCTTGGTGCAAGGTAGACAGCAAAGGAAAGATTAATCTTGAAGATTTCAAAAGGCAACTTTCAAAAGATACGATACTTGTATCAATAAGCTATGCTAATAGTGAAATAGGTACCATTGAGCCTATAGCAAAAATAGCGCAAATTATTAGAAAATTTGAGCAAGGCAATGCAACTAAAATCATCTTTCACACTGACGCAAGCGGTGCTGTAGCAACACTCAACTGTGATGTGAGCCGACTGGGGGTTGACCTACTTACTTGTAGTGCCGCAAAGGTCTATGGCCCAAAAGGAGTAGGCTTGCTGTATGTAAAACGTAATACAAAATTACTGCAGCTAATCTATGGGGGTTCGCAAGAGTTAGGCTTGCGGGCTGGCACTGAAAACATCTCGTTAATCTGTGGCTTTTCACAGGCACTTACTAGAGTGCACGAACACAAAGAAATTGATTCCAAAAAATACCAACAACTGTACGTTCAGTGTATACATAATCTTGAAGGTGTAAGCTATATAGAAAACGGCCACCCCGCTGATCGGCTCCATATGATTGTAAGTTTGTGTTTTGAAGGGGTAAACGGCGAAAATCTTGTAGCTTATCTCGATGCAAATGGATTTGAGGTAGCCACCGGTGCGGCCTGTGAAGCCAGTAGTGACAAGCCAAGCGCTGCGCTGCTGGCAATTGGACGAACTAAGTTGCAGGCTCAAGGTAGCCTACGCGTGTCTTTTGGGCGTACTACTACGAGTAAAGATATAGATAGATTTGTAGAATGTCTCAAAAAAACAATTTCTACGTTATTATAAAGATATGAAGAAGTTTTTAATTACTATTGGTGTCTTCCTGGCTATTGTTGTGGCTATAGCCGCTGTGATATTTTTTGGTTTAGGGTTTTACTTAAGCCCCCAAACCAATCCACTTAGCAAAGCAGACACAATTGTTGTGGTGAGTGGCGGTCAAACGACCACACGGGCAGAAAAAGGCATAGAGCTATATAAGGCTGGTGATGCCCCTACAATGATATTTTCTGGAGCTGCACTTGATGACGGTCCAAGCAATGCAACAGCTATGCGAGAGCAGGCTTTGGAGGCTGGAATACCTGCAAGTAGTATAGGTACCGATACTGATTCTCAAAACACCTTTCAAAATGCTGTTAATTCAAAGAAACTGTTACAGCAAAATGATTCACGAAAAATAATACTAGTTACTAGTCCTTATCACCAACGACGAACACACGAGACTTTTGCGCATGTATTAGGGCCAGACTATCAAATACAAGATGTTAGCTCATTTGATGACCGTTGGAGTAAATCTAGTTGGTGGTCAACTACTTTTGGTCGAAACATTTCACTCAGTGAACTGCAAAAACTCATATACATATATCTAACTGGTAATTACGAATGACCACAACCAAAAAAGTTTTCGTTGGGCTATCTGGAGGCGTCGATAGTGGTGTAGCAGCTGCATTACTCATGCAGCAAGGCTACGACGTGCAGGGTATATATATGAAAAACTGGAGTCGTGACATAGCCGGTCACAAGTGCCCATGGCAAGAAGATTTGCAATCTGCCCGCAGTGTCGCTGCACACCTCAATATTCCTTTCGCTATTTATGACCTTGAAAAAGAATATTTTGAAGAAGTAACGCAGTACATGATAGATGCCTACAAAAAAGGTCTTACGCCCAATCCAGATGTAATGTGCAATCAAAAGATTAAGTTTGATACGTTCTACAATAAATGTTTAAGCGAAGGGGCAGACTTTGTGGCTACTGGTCACTATGCAAAAATGCAGAATGGGCAACTAACAGTAGCCAATGATGCCAGCAAGGACCAAACTTACTTTTTGTACCGAATAAGCCCTGGTATTGCGTCCAAAGTTCTCTTTCCGTTAGGCGATCTTAAGAAGACTGAAGTGAGAGTGCTAGCCAAAAAGCATAATTTGCCCAACTTTGCTCGCCCAGATAGCCAAGGCCTATGCTTTGTAGGTAATATCCCAATGCGAGATTTTCTCTCAGAATTCATTAAGTCCAAAAAGGGCAGTATCGTTGATGATGATGGCATTCAAGTTGGAGCCCACGATGGAGCTTTTGCATTTACTCTGGGACAACGCCACGGGCTCGGCATAGGAGGCGGAAAACCTTATTTTGTGTACAGAATTGATGCTACTACCAATACTATCTATGTTACTTCAGATGAAAATTCGGCACTACTGAATAAGAAAGACTTCACTATCTCTGATTGTACTTGGTGGCAAGATCCAAAGCTCGACGAGGTGTACGGTGTGAGAGTTCGCTATCGCAGTAGCCTGAAACCCGGCAAAATTATCGAAACTAAAAATGGTGATTATGCTATTAGGCTTGAAACATCAGAACGTGCAATTGCACCCGGACAATCTGCCGTAATATATGATAACAACCTTGTAATTGGCGGTGGAATCATCCAGTAGATTACAAGACGCTTGTGCTTTGCTATAATAGTTAATATGAATACAGAAGGAATCCATGGTGATCCAAAATTACCAGGTGTAAGTCCAGTACAGACCGAGCCTACTAAGCTAACTGAAGATCTGCACAGAATAATTGCTGATGGTAAGCCTGTAGTAAGTACCCAGCCAGATACTAACGAAGAAACAGTAGTTTTTTATGATGTAGCTGGGCAGCAAGAGCCACAATCGCCAAAAGAAATACCCCAGAATACCGAAGCCAAGCTAGCAGAAATACATTCCGCTGCAGACATCTATCAACAAGCAATCATAACTGACCTAGAGCGCCTATCGGTGTCAACACAGGAATATAGGCAGTATCAAGCCGAGATTACTCGCTCTGTGGAGGATATGTTGAGACAGGTCAATAATAGAGTCGATCAAAACGATCAGTTAGATAAGATGGCCGCCCAAATTGCTGATGATATCGCCACGGAGCTAATAGCACAAGACAGAAGGGGTTCAGTAGCGGGCAGAATTGGTAAAGACAAGCAGCTATTGCGTACCGCAAGTGAGCTGGATAAATCAGAAGAAACAGGCAAGCTTGGCATATACGACCGGGCTACCCTCGATATCAAAGATGACTTTATGATCTTAAAAGCCCAAACAGACCTCGAGCAGAAAGCTAGTGTTGTGGATAACGGAATTCGAGCCAGGCTAGTCAGTATTAATCGTAACATTCATCAAACACATAATGAAATAGACCACATACTGGTAAGTGCTACAGCAGATACAGATGGGCGTCTGAGGCAATTTAGGGAGCTACAATATTATCAAGCGCAGACAGAGTACGGCAACAATAAGAGTGATGCAGTCGCGGCATTGATACAGGGTGTTGAAGAAATATTACGCACAATAGAAAATGTGAAGACCAAAGCTCGCAAAAAAGCTCTCATCGATGAAGCTATGATTTATGAACGTCACAAGCAAGGTGCAGATCTTAGTCAAATGATAGTAACAGCAATCAAAGACGAGAAATAAGATGCCAATGGGCATTAATTGGCGTCACGCATAAAAAGAAGTATAATAAACATAAGTATTAAGAGCAATAATAAGGAGAAATAATGGATCCACAAGCACCACAACAGCAAATGCCAGATCAACCAATACCTGAGTCTATGACTATGCCAGCGAGTTCTGGCGGTGGTGGCGGAAGTAAAATATGGATGATTGTTGCCATCATAGCAATAATCGCACTAATTGGTGGCGGAGTGTATGCTTATACTAAGATGACTGCTTACAACGCAAACGTCGCTAGCCTAAACACCGAGCTAGCTGCCTCTAAGACGCAAACTGCAACTTTGCAGGCCGAAGCTGCGGCCAACACAATACTAAAGATTACCGAATTCGGTATCCAAATGCCAAAGCCAGCTGATGCGGACGAAGCTTTTTACGGTATCAATAAAAATGCTGAAGGTACTGAGGTAGCATCATTTACTTCTCCAGCACTGCAATCCCTGGCATTTACAAATCCAAGCGCACCACCTGTACTAAATGCTTGCGGAATCAATAGCGCACCACTTGGAACAATTACCAAGAACAAAGCAGG
>CAYNHH010000052.1:0-4603 GCA_964397085.1 uncultured Candidatus Saccharibacteria bacterium | reverse complement strand
ACACCACCTTTTTGATTTGCCAATGCAATAATATTCAAAACGTTTTCACCCTCGCTTATTTTGTCTATACAATCTTTATATCTTACCATAAGAATTGCAGCAATTACAAAAATTACGAACACCAAACAAACAACAGCAATGCAATGCAAAAAACTTTACATTTATTGATATTCTTGCTACAATACTGTATTGAAACTCTAAAAAGAGAAAAAGGAATATAAACCAAATGCTAGCAGTAATAGAAACCGGCGGAAAACAATACATCGTTGAAAAAGACCAGACTATTGAAGTCGAGCTTTTGCATAACGAAAAACCAACGATTGAGTTTAAGCCTCTCATGATAATTGATGGTGAAAACATCAAAGTTGGAAAGCCAATTGTAGATGGTGCACTTGTGAAAGCTGAGATTGCAACTGATATTGTCAAAGGCAAAAAGCAAGTCATTTTACACTACAAAGCCAAAAAGCGTCAGGCTGTAAAGACCGGCCATCGTCAAAAATATAGTGCAATCACTATTACAGATATCAAAGCCTAATCAGCAACGATATATAAATAAAAACACTCGCAAAGTCGAGTGTTTTTATTTATATATGCATGCTCCTACTAACTAAGGATTTTACTTGCAGCTATCAATAATGGTACTGCCTGCAACACGAGCTTGCATCCAGGCTAATGTGTCTTTCAGACTTGCATCCATAGTCTGGTAGTGATCGACAAGTCCAGTAGGATTATAAGCCTGAATGGCATAGGGACTCGTATTATATTCGCGCAGATTTACCGTATTGCCACTTTCGCACATACGCGCATAGCCAGCTTTACTCTGACGAGGCAATACCACATTATCGTGAAGACCTTGATTGATTAATTTTGGAGTTGCAGTCTTTACTGGCCCCACAATATTCGTATTCATATCTGCAGCAAATTTAGCATAAATTTTGTTATTTGCGATATTTCCAGTTTTTGCAGCCGCAATGAATTCAGCCGTATAGACAGCAATTGATCTATTTGTACCGATGTTATTGGGCCAAAAGCGCGTTGCTGTATCTATACACTCACGCAATACATCAGCTTGTAAATTTTTTACAAACTGAGGTTGCAGAATTCTATCAACTGGATAAGTATGCTTATACCAATCTTGGTAGCTTACCAATACAAACGGACCAAACCAATTAATATTAGCATTAGCAGTAATTGCATCAGTAAGAGTTTCACTGACACTAGTGACTGGTCCAAAGCCAATAGCACCTTTTAGTTTAATGTCTGGTGCATACTTAGCGTTGATAGCATCAGCCCAATAAGCAGCATGACCACCCTGGCTATAGCCACCGGTAAAAACGGCGTTCTCATCGATATTATTCTTTGTTGCTTCGAGATTTCGTAATGCTCGAATACTATCTAGTACTGCACGACCTTCTAAGTCACCTACCATATAATGATGGATTCGTGCTGGGTCACGCATGCCTTCATAATCTGTAATCACAACGATATAGCCCTGACTGGCATATGCTGCCATAAGACTATCATAATTTGCCCAGTTACGTTTGGCTGGTTGTTCTAGCGAGCCGGCACAACCATCACCCATACCGATTGTACCTGGTGCAAATGCTAAAACTGGCAATTTCTTATCAGTAGAGTTGCTTGGCATATACACTCGTCCATATATAGGCACATCGTCCACGGTTCCGTCTGAACTTGTGTAGCGAATAATCTGCTTGGTGTGGCCAGATGATACCGGCAAATCAAAGTTGCGATTTGTCTGCTTTATCTGCGCTAGAGTTTGCGTGGATGTATAAGTTTGAACCGCTTGAGCTTCGAGAATCTTGCCAGTAGCAATCTCAGGCTCTTTTGTCTTCTCCACTTGCTTCACAGCGGTAATAACTACCGGATTTTTTTCTAGGCTATACTGTTGCCACTTATACCAGCCTAGAATAGCTAAAAGAACTAGCACTTCCAGAGCTACCAGTATTATAAGTTTTTTATCTACTTTTTTGCTTGGATGATTCATCTTTTCTTGGTCAATTGTATCATCTATTACTACCTCATGGGGCATAAGCTTTCTAGATTGGAGTGGAGCTTTTTTGTGAGATGATTTCTTCTTCATGCCAAATCCTTACTCATAATATACATATCAACACCTGCGGCAATTTCACGCATTATTTTATTCATTTCATAGCCATGTCGTTCGTAAAATGGCTTCTGGTTGTGAGTAATGAGCTCAACAGTATCAACATTACGCCTGTGTAGTTGGGCCTCAGTCTCTTCTAAAAGTTCTACACCATGTCTTTTGCCCCGCATGCGTGGTGCTACATACAACCAAAATAAGAAAGAACGGCCACTAGCCTGCACGCTACTTATACTGTAGCCCACTAGCTCACCATTATCATATAGTCCCAACAAAAGCCTTTTGGGGTGTACACTAGCCAGCTGAAGCTTAATACGGCTATTTGCGGTGTGAATTTCTTGTCGATAATCTGGAGAAAAATACGCAAAATCCTTTTCTAGGGCTTGACCAAAGAGCGTATGCAATCGGCCACAATGATATATAGGAATTTGTTTGATTACAGATGAGCTCATATAAACGTAGACAGATTAATGCCTATAAGCCCTCAATATAATGTTCTGCCTCAAGCGCCGCCTTACATCCTTCACCAGCAGCAGTAATAGCCTGCCGGTATCTTGCATCTGCAACGTCTCCTGCAGCATATACACCAGTAATTTCTGTAGCAGTACTAGGTTTGGTTTTGATATAACCCTTCTCATCAAGCGTGAGTACACCCTTAAATAACTTGGTAGCAGGAGTGTGTCCAATTGCTACAAATAGTCCTTCGCATGCAAAGTCAGTTTTTTCATGGGTAACGGTATCTTCAAGTACCACACCGGCCACAAAATCATCACCCTTTACGTCTACAACACCACTGTTCCAGATAATATCGATCTTAGTATGATCCTTTACGCGTTTTTGCATAATCTTACTAGCTCTAAATTCATCTCGTCTATGCACGATAGTGACTTTATCTGCAAACTTAGCGAGAGTCAGGGCTTCTTCCATAGCACTATCACCACCACCAACCACTACTACATGTTTACCAGTAAAAAAGAAGCCGTCACATGTAGCGCAAGCTGAGATGCCCTTGCCCATCAAGCGCTGTTCATTTTCAAGATTCAACCAGTTGGCACTGGCACCCGTAGCAATTATCACTGCCTTGGCTGTGTACTCATCACCCCCTACCCAAACTTTTTTTACATCACCAGAAAGTTCTATACGGGTCACGAAGTCAGCCCGAAACTCTGTGCCAAAGCGGAGCGCTTGAGCTTTCATTTCTTCCATTAGTTCTGGGCCCATTATTCCGTCTTTAAAGCCAGGAAAATTCTCGACTTCTGAGGTAAGAAGTAGCTGTCCACCAGGGCTATCACCAGCTATCATGATCGTTTTTAAATTGGCACGGGCAGTATAAATCGCCGCCGTATAACCAGCCGGCCCAGCGCCAATGATTAGCACATCAAAATCTTTACTGTTAGTTTTTTCACTCATATATGTATAGTATACCAAGTTTGAAGATGTGATGTTAGTGGAAAAATTATTGAAATTGTATATTTAAAAAAGACCTTAGAAATTCTAAGGTCTGTAAAAGTTTTGATTCCTCACGGTGCTACGGTTGAGGTAGTAGTAGTAACCTGAGCAGGATCAGAGGGATACAACTTGCCATTCTGGTCGCTCACAAGTGTTGAAGTGGTAGACGTAGCCACGGTAGCCGGCGGATTCACCATACAGCTAACAGTCAACGCATCGATCTGGGCAACATCATTTTTGAAGACGTACTTTGCACTACACTGCTGCCATGCCAAGTCTCTTGGGGTATAGACAAGCGACTGTGCAGAACTATTCACCGAAACAATCGTGAGCTTGGGGTTGGCAGCCTGAAGCTCTGTCTGAATCTTGCTCTGACTGTCCTTTTGAGACTGCGACAAATACATAAGAATTCCGCCCACAATCAATAGCACTACACACATCAGCGGTACCACAAGTGCAGATCTCTGATCTTTTTTACGGGCACCAAATACTGCAAACGCGACAAGTAGCACGAAAATCACTACCAAGACACCAATAACAATATTCTGTCCCATTTTGAGGTACTCCCCTTTTTCAGCGAACCTTTTGTTCGAACTGACGCTATTCTACAAGATTATTGTGAATATTGCAAGTATTAAATAGGTTGCTAGTATGTACTTCTACTCATGAATGCTTGGATTGCGTTATGGATCAGTACTATCGATAATTCCTGAGAAATGCTCGCTGGATTGTCGCCATTCTGGGTCTGAGCAAAACTTCCAAATTGGGTATGGTTTTGTCCTTGAATTTCAACAAATGTAGTAGTTTCAGGCAAATCTTTCTTACTAGCTTCTATCTTGGCAGACGTTGCTAAGCCGTCTAAGGATCCGGATATACTAAGAACAGGAACAGACAAGTTGAGTGCTGAGCCATTACAATAGCTAGCCAGTAGAATCAGGCCACTTACTTGTGTCTGATGGGTCTGAACAAAACTACAGGCCGCCACACCACCCAGACTATGGCCCGCCACATACCAAGTAGAAATATCAGGAT
>CAYNHH010000051.1:0-4832 GCA_964397085.1 uncultured Candidatus Saccharibacteria bacterium | reverse complement strand
TGCCTTGAGGTTGAACTCAAAGAAATTATTTCCTTTTGGTGTCATGAGAGCATATTTGAAGGATGAGAGGTGCACTTGGTCCTCGATGGAGTAGAGGAGTAGAGATGGGTATTATAGAATATATTATGTATAATTGCAATAGTTCAGAATATAATGATCTGGGGGAATGTCGCTAGAGCGACCTCCATGAGGTGCTCGAAAAATATCCAAGCAAGCTTGATATTTTTACTGCGCGCCTCACTCCACCGAACCTAAAGGTTCTCATTCGCTTTCAACATACCAAGAAAAAACCCGCCAGCAGGCAGGTTCTCTCTTGGTACCCTGGGAGGGAATCGAACCCCCGACGCTCTCCTTAGGACGGAGACGCTCTATCCACTGAGCTACCAGGGCGCGCTACTATTATATGCATACATCAGCTATATTGACAACAAAGTTCTAAGATTGTATGATCATATGGCTTCATTCGCACGTACAAAAAAGCGAGGTCTGGTGTCAAAACCAATTGGTGAAATCAGTACACCACATGTGATTGTAGAGATTGAGCTTGGTGCTCGTGATCGTGATCGTTTGCGGTTTGCCACAAGTCTGATCAAAAGCGCACTGAATGGCTCTAAACAAGCCCAGAAAGCTGTATGTATCCGTGTCAAGAACAGTATGAATTCTCGCGGAGGTCGCTATAACTGGATTGAGTGGAATCCAAGAATGTTGGTGAGATTTTTTGAAGATCGTAATGAATTGCCCGAGAGTAGTACTGCAGTTGAATTCCCTAGTGAGGAAGAAATTGCTGAAGCAAAGGAGCTATTTGGTCTTACTGAACCTGGTACTGCCCCAATTGCTTCCCAGAACGCTATTGTTTGTGAATGTGTCCCGTCTTCCTTCTCTTCGTAAGAGTTAGGAAGGCGGGTTTTTTATTATCTGGTAATGCTTTTGCTAACCGTGTAAAATTGAGGTTATGACAAAAGAAACAAAGAAAGACCGAGCTCTGCGAAAAAAGTTTGATGGACAGCATGACGACGAGCAAGTCATCTTGGTGGAGCGTCAGCACCCGGTAGTGATGCGTCGACAATTAATCTTTGGCCCATTAATAATTATAGTAGTCTTGCTGCCGTGGGCGTACGCTACAGGTAATGATTTGGCCTGGGTAGGCTATACTTATTGGGGTTTGCTAGTAGGCTTTGCAATTTTTGGGTTCTATTGGTTGCGTACTTGGGTGGGCTGGTACTACAGTGTCTATGTACTTACCAATACAAGAATAATGATAGTAAAACAGCATGGCTTTTTTGGACGTGAGGTGACCGAGCTGGCGCTCAATAATGTACAGAATGTGAATTATAAGATAAAAGGTGCTCAAGCGTCATTACTTGGTTATGGTAATGTGATTATTGAGACTCTATCTGGAAGTAAACCTTTACGCTTGAGAATGGTACATAAGCCCGCTAAGTTGCAACAAGCTATTCTTGAGGTAGTACGACGTACTAGCTAGAAAAATGTTGGCTTCTGTTGTATTATTAAGTTTAAGATTAATGGAGTTTAAATAGTCACTATGCCAAAAGATCCTGATATTAAATCATCTGCAAAGAACAAGTCAGTCGCTAGTAAGTCGCCTGCAAGTAAAACGGCTAAAGCGAAAAAACCTGCCACTACCAAGAAAACCGGCAAAAAAAGTACTCTTAGCCAAAAGAGTGTTTCATTCAAAGAAAAACTTACCAAGCTAGGTGTAGATCCTAAGAAGAATAAGAAGACTATACGTAATGTAGGTATTGGTGCGCTAATTGCGTTACTTATTACCGTTACGACATTTGGTGTGCTTATATATAAATACAAAGCTACAAGTAGACCAGTAAAAATTGCGAGTAAAGTGATTCCGTATCCTGTAGCTAGTGTGAATGGGAATGTTTTGTGGAATACCGTGAGCTACAATGACTACTTATTCGAGCTAGCATCAGCTCAAAAGTACTTCCAGAGCCAAGGGCAAGACTTTACTTCTGAAGAAGGTAAGAAGCAGCTTACACAGTTTAAGCAAGATCTTATTGTGCAGCTCGAAAACAATGAGATTATTAGTCAGCAAGCTGCAAAATACGGTATCAAAGTATCAGGTAAAGAAGTAGATGAGAAATTCAATCAGCTAGTGAAAGATGCCGGTGGTCTTGATCAAGTAAAACGTACTTTAGACAAGCTCTATGGCTGGTCGACAGATGACTTCAAAGACAAGATCAAACAACAACTTATACAGCAAAAGCTTAGTGATAAAGTATTGAGTGACCCAGCCCTTAACGCCCCAGCAAGCAAACAAGCTCAAGATATACTTGCACAGATAAGTGCTGGTGCTGACTTTGCCACACTTGCTAAGCAGTATAGCTCTGATGGTAGTGCTGCCAATGGTGGTGACCTAGGCTTCTTTGGTAAAGGTCAATTAGTACCAGAGTTTGAAGCTGCTGCATATGCTTTGCAACCAGGACAGGTGAGTGGTGTAGTAAAGACTCAATACGGCTACCACATCATTAAGGTTACCGATAAAAAGGATGATCAAGTACGGGCTTCACATATACTTATTAAGGGCCCAGACTTTGAAAGTTGGATGCGAGATCAGCGTAACGCAGCTAAGATTGTTCAGTACTTCCATCCTTAGAGAATTCTTGAGTATCTAATCAAACAAAAAGCCCACCAGAAGACGGTGGGCTTTTTGTTTGACAGCAATTGGCTGAGTTGATAGTATACAAGCATAAGGATAAACAATATGCTACTCAACAAACATCACACAACTTGGTCGTCGTTTGCAAATAGCCTGAAAATTGCTTGGGAGGGTGGTTTTTAGATAATAATTGTTTACTTGTGAGTTTAGAAACTGCCCTCGCGGGCAGTTTTTTTGTCCGTGAATTCGCCAATTGGCGAGGTACTTTCACAAACGAATAGGAGACGTCATGTTGGTACTTGAAAGTGAAGGCCACAGAAAGGTATCTGACTACCCACGGTTGAAGTGTGAGGTATGTCATGGTTGTGGACGTTTATTTGATGGTCAAGATGTATTTGAGGCATTGGTAGATAGGGTACGCAAGCGCAGCTATCTGATACATGTTGATTGCTGGGAGCTACTTACCGCTAAGATCAAAGGAGGCGAAAATGGAAATCTTCCGGCCTGGGCTCAATTTTGATCACTTACTGCGTGATGTAGTAACTTTTGGTGGCACTTTTGTGCCACAAGCTTTTACGGCCGAGTACTTGGCCTATTTGCTTGAAGAGGTAGAGACTTTAGAGTATGGCAGCTATGTGTCGAAGGAGGATGCGCAGGTATTTGAGAAGCACCGCGATTTTCGTGCTCGTATCTATCAGACAGAGGCTAGTATTCCTCGGTTGACTGATTTGGTGGAGCAGATAGGTTGGCAAGTTCGTTTGGCAAGTGTGCCGAGGCTAAACAATCGTGATTTTTACCCAGATGATGTCAATGTTTGGCGATACACCGATGAGTCTTGCGGTATAGGTAAGCATCGAGATTATAGTCATGACCGCTATCTGATTGTTGGAGTTACGCTGAGTGGATACTGTACGCTCGAGTACCATGGAGAAGACAAGGATAACGATGTGCCCCAGGTGTGGCAGGCAGGGCCAGGGAGTCTGATGTTGTTGCGTGGTCCAGGTCTGTGCAGTAATGACTTGCGGCCATTCCACGCGGTAAAACCACCTCGCAATGGAGAGCGCATATCGATAATCATTCGCCAGGATATTCGCAATCAAGATGGGTTTGTTGGCAGTAAAGACTACTAATTGAGTCGGTTTTTAATGTTATTTCTTGTTCTTCTGAACTTTTATCCTAGAATTATTTCTAGGGTATTTTTTTGTATAATTATTTTATTCATATACCGTAAAGTAGTAGTGGTTTGGCAAAAGTGTAGTTTATGGTACGATTATTACTATCCTGTACCTGCAAGAGAGGTGAGTATGACTAAAGTAGTTACTATCGATGGGCCGGCCGGCTCTGGTAAATCTTCATCTGCCCAATTGTTGGCTGACAATCTAGGTTTTACTTACTATAATACTGGGTTGATATATCGCGCTTTGGGTATAGGTGTACACAGGGCAAAGCTACAAATAGACCAAGAAACTGATTGCTTAGAGCTTGTAAGTAATACATCTCTTCTATATATTGAAAACGATATTAAAACTGTAGAAGTTTTTGGCAGGCGTCCTGTATTCCTTACATTCGACGAACTTCGCACTCCTTTGGCAAGCCACAATGCATCTGTAATTGGCAGCCATGACTCTGTAAATGCTCTAATCGTGGAGCTTTTGCGCCTTTCTCGACCAGAAGGAAACTTTGTGGCCGAAGGCCGTAATACTGGCAGTGCCGTATTTGTAGATGCAGATATTAAGTTTTACCTAGATGCTGCAGTTGAAACTCGAGCAATTCGTCATTATGGCGAGGCTAGTACTCACAGGGTTAATGCCTTGCTAACACGCGATGAGCGCGACAGTGGCAGAAAGTTTGCACCATTGCGAAAGCCAGAAGGTGCAAAACTAATAGATTCCACCAATCTTACCCAGCTAGATGTTGTTAATTTACTTACAATAGAATGTAAAAAAGTACTCGAACTTTAGCCTGTATAGACGAATGAAAGTTCGTCTTTTTTAATAAAAAAGCTTAGGTGTTTGAGACGTTCTTTTTCTGGCGGGCATCAATCTGGATAGCGACAGGTTGTTTTACATCTGTCTACCCGTCTTTGTCGCTTCAAGCCCGACAGTCTCACAAAATAAAATCGCCACCCTTAGGTGACGACTTTACTTGGCGGGCCCGACCGGATTTGAACCGGCGATCTCCTCCGTGACAGGGAGGCGTG
>CAYNHH010000050.1:0-4864 GCA_964397085.1 uncultured Candidatus Saccharibacteria bacterium | reverse complement strand
GGCGCCAAGCAACGTCATCTCCTATCAAGAGCGGTCTATTTGTATACGCAGATGGTGGTACGTCTACAGATCGAATGCAATATAGACAACTGTTGACTACAGGATCTTGGACGAGTCAAGCTCTTATTCCGGACGTCAGTACAACTACTGTAAATAGAGTACCTCGCTCGCTCAAGCTATATTCTGCCCAAACAGGATCGGCAAAAATGATGATCGCTCGACATTACGACGGCACGAGACAGTACATGTATGCTACCTCGTGGAACGGTACTGGCTGGGCGCAACCGGTATTACTTGCGCAATGGACTTCAAGTAGTGCAATCAATTCAGGTAATTATGGTGGTGACTTTCTCGCCGATGG
The DNA here is from genome assembly GCA_964397085.1 of uncultured Candidatus Saccharibacteria bacterium. Taxonomy (GTDB): domain Bacteria; phylum Patescibacteriota; class Saccharimonadia; order CAILAD01; family BJGX01; genus CAILAD01. The sequence goes on along the minus strand of CAYNHH010000050.1, from coordinate 4,503 downwards.
CTCATTTGTAGTAGTGTACTCTGACGGCAGTAATGTTCCAAAATCTCGGTCTTTCAATGGTGTCACATGGGGGCCAGAAGTCAGCCTCGGTACAATTGGCTCTAGTAGTAACTACATTACAGCCATGATGATACGTGCAAGACCAAATTCCAACGATATGATGACAGTTTTTTTAACCCAAGACTCTCGAGTTAATACAAGCTTCTATGCAAACAGTGTCTGGTCGCCATACACCGAACACACAAATAGTTCTGCAGGCAACGGCTCTTTGCTAGTAGACTTTGACTGGAGTCCGGTGAATGTAGGAAATGGTACTGTACTATATACAAAATCGAATAATAATAGAGCTCTAAGAGCAAAAACTTTTACCGTAGACAATAATGGATCTGGTAATTGGGGTTCTGAAATAACAAGTTCAAATATACCTAGTGGTCAGGAAATTGTCTCACTTCGACAAATTTATCGACCGAATACTGCAAACGAAGTAGTGACTTGCGCGAAGGGTAGTCTAAGCCCAGGTTCTATATTCTGTTTTGAGATTAATCCAAGTGGCACTGGTTTTGTGACGCCGAGCAATAATACCATAACCACCAATACTGATGCAGGCGGACAAATTACTTTTGATGTTGCATATAAATATGCCAACTCAGTAGATGCACTTATTGCTTATTCAGATAATACAAGGAGTGGAAAAATAAAGGTTTATAATAGTACAAATAATAGTTGGTCAACTACTCCAATTGCATTAACTAATGCCAGTAGTAATATAGGAAAAACTCGAATTGTAGGCAGACCAAACTCTGACGAGGCCATGGTGATGGTATCTGATTCATTTAGAAATCTTTATTCGGTCGTACTGAACGGTACGAATAATACCTTGTTTACCACACCGTCTGGAAAAGCCTGGACCAATCACTTATCCACTGGCCCGACGAATGATGCTGTGTGGTTTGATTTTGCGTGGGATAATTAATGAGGAAGATAATGAATCATACAAACAGTAGAGATGGGTACACAATGATAGAGATGTTGTTATATATAGCAATATTTTCACTTATAATTGGCTCGATACTCTCTGTAGCATCATCTATATCTACTCAGCGAATTCAAAATCAGATTACTCAAGAAGTTGACTACCAGGGTCAGCTTATACTAACCGACATTACTCAAAATCTCCGTAATGCCAGTACAATCAATCAACCCTCTGCTGGCAACTCATCTGCCAGCTTGTCATATAATACGTCGGTTGTAGTAAATAACCCTACAGTATATGACACAGCTGTAGATCAGAGCATGAACAAGCTCCGCTTCAGGGTAGGCAGTAGTAACGCCGAGTATATTACTAGCTCAAGAGTAAATATCAGTAATCTGACTTTTGTAAATCGTACAATAAATGGTGGCAGGGACTCGATTGAAGTGAGTTTTACGCTCAACTACTATAATCCGTCGGGAAAAATTCAATTACAATATCAAAAGAATTTCTATGGAGTGACAACACTACGATGAATATCAAGAATCAATCAGGCTATATAACTCTCATTACTGTTATCGCTGTCGGCGTAATTGGTATATCGGTAGCGGTGCTATTACTTTTCTCAGGAGTAACTTCAGGTAAAACCAGCCTGACAGTTCAGCAATCGGCGCAGGCCAAGTCGGCGGCTGACGGGTGTGCGGAGTTAGCACTGGCAGCGATTCAAGCTAACATTACACTCGTTACTCCTGTTACGGCAAATTTCACAATCGATACCACTAGCAAAGCAGTGTGTAGCTATACCATCACAGGTACCAGCCCAGACTATGTAATTAATACCACTGGTACCGTAGATGGTGGTGGTAAAAATATCGTTCGTAATGAGACTATTATTCTCAATAGAGTAGGGCCAACTCTCAATATATATTCATGGCAAGAAAAGCCCTAGAGAATATTATAAAAAAACTTTATAAAGTCATTGCAAAGTAAGCATAAGTATTTTACTATTAGTATAAGTAATAATAACTTATAAAAAAGGAAAAAGAATGTTCAAATCTATGAAATCAATTAAAAATAACAAGGGCTTCACCCTTATTGAAGTCTTGCTTGTAGTTGCTATCATCGCAATTCTAGCCGGTATCGTCATCCTCGCAGTAAACCCTGCCAAGCAACTCGCCGATACTAGAAACGCCCAACGAAGAAGTGACGTAAATACTATTATTAACGCTATTTATCAGTACTCAATAGACAATAATGGTGCTCTTCCTGCAAGTATCACTATTGCTGGCGGTAATGCTTGTGTGACCGGCGGTACATGCACTGGACTGGTTGACCTGAGTGTTCTCACTGCAAACGGTAAATACATTGTAGCAATGCCAAAAGATCCAAGTACTGCTGATGCAAATGATACACAGTACTTAGTGGTAAAAGATGCTAATGGTCGTGTTGTAGTATCTGCTCCAGATGCCGAACAAGGCGCCACTATCTCAGTTACCCGCTAGTAGTTTCTCCATAGAACATAAAAACAGCCTCAATAAGAGGCTGTTTTTATGTTGCCAAGAGTTAAATACTTTGACATAATCAAAGTACTTATGTTTAGAACTGCATATTGTTTTAAATAAGCAATAATGATAATAAAGAAAGAGGCACAATGTTACACTCACTAAAGAAATTGAAAATAGATAAAAACAAGGGCTTCACCCTAATTGAAGTCCTACTTGTAGTTGCTATCATCGCAATTCTTGCTGGTATTGTTATCCTCGCAGTTAATCCTGCCAAGCAACTTGCCGATACTCGAAACGCGCAACGCAAAGCTGACGTAAATACGATTATCAACGCTATTTATCAGTACTCTATTGATAACAATGGCAATCTTCCTGCTAGTGTAACTACGACAGCTGGTAATGCATGTGTGACCGGCGGCGTTTGTACTGGCCTGGTAGATTTAACAGTACTGACTACTAACGGTAAGTATTTGGTATCAATACCAAAAGATCCAAGCAATGCAACTGCAAATGATACGAAATACTCAGTCGTAAAAGATGTTAATAACCGAGTAGTTGTATCTGCACCAGATGCCGAACAAGGTGCAACTATCACAATTACTCGATAAAACTTTTCCAGCAGATATACATTTGAATTAGGCCTATATAGCCCTCTTTAAATCGAGGGCTATATTTATTTGCTAATATAGCGTTAGTTTGACATAATCAAAGTACTTATGTCAGAACGCTATACTCTATCAAACCGAAACAAAGACAACCCAAAGTCACAGAATCCTAAGAGCACATCTGCAAAAGCCGGTAGCGCGATGGGACTGCCAAGTATACCACCATTGTATTGGGTACTCCTGGGGGTAATTGTAATAGTTATTACTAATGTCGCGACGTATTTTATCACCACTGCAGTACTAGGTAAGAAGCTTTCTGATACACAAGCTAAAAGCACTGAATTACAACATAAACTCTCGCAAACCGAAACAGACCTGAGTAAGGCAAATGGAGCTAACGCTAACTCTCCTGGAACTAGTACTAATCCAGTCGCTCAGGATACAAAGAGCAAGATCCAATCAATTATTGATAGTAAAAATTATCAGAGTTTGCTTGGTTTACTCGGTCAAGATGTAACAGTGTCTTTAGCTGGATCAAGCACAACCCAGCAGACTCCCCAACAAGTTATAAATTCACTTGGCTCCCTAAATGGCGCTACCGGAGTATGGAACTGGAACTTAACCTCTGATCAACTAAAACAACTGCAACAGGGTGGTAATGCCCAGTATTTTGGGAGCAATACAGTTGTGGGTCAATCAACAAATGGATATATAGTTTCAGTTACAATTAATGAAAATGGTCAGATCACAGCAGTGTTAATTAGTCCATCTATTCAGGATGCTAGCCCAACACCATCTTCTAGCGGAACCAGTGAATAAATCAGATTGCACGAGGCGTCAAGTAGTCTCAGGAAAGCACGGTTACAACCACTAATAATACAGGAAGAATATGAAACAAAAACTTAGTTACAAAGAAGAGACTCAAGCGGAATATGACAGAATAATAATGAGCTTTCGTGGAACTGCAATTGCTGCCGCATCGATGCTCGCTGGCGGGACAGTCTTCTTTCACTACGTGCAGAAACTTTCCTGGCTTGATGCAATGTACTTTTGTACCATTTCACTTGCAACTGTTGGTTATGGAGATATTGTACCGGTCACACCTGCTGGTAAAATATTCATCATGGTATACGTATTGGTAGGAATCGGAATCATTGCAACTTTTGCAAATCTTATTGTTAGGCGAGCTGTACTACGTAGAGAACTAAAGCGAATCAAAAGCAAAGAGTAAACTCTAGAAAGTTCTGTTATAATGTTTCTATGAAGAAAGTAGAAAAACAAATACTAATTCTGTTGGCCATGGCTCAACTTATTCTCACGCTCGATTCCACAGTGATGAATGTGTCGATATCCCAGCTAGTAATAGACCTCAACACTACAATTAGCGGCATACAGAGTGCAATCACATTCTATACTCTTATAA
>CAYNHH010000049.1:0-4867 GCA_964397085.1 uncultured Candidatus Saccharibacteria bacterium | reverse complement strand
TCATAGAAATAACCAATTTTTTCAATCCGTATCTTGGGTTGTTTCTATTTGGCTGGGGAGGAAGTACGTTAATGGAACTTTTTCAGATGAAGAAGATGTAGATGAGATAGATATACAACAACTCAAAGATATACTGAATAGTGATAGTGAGGAGCCACAATGCTAGATCTACTCACTAAACTCACAAGTACAACTAGCCATGATGCAGATTTGTACGACCAAACACAGTTCTACCAAAAACTAACGAAAGATTTAAAGAAAGTGAGAGCCGAAGTAATTATAGAGAGTCCATTTATAACAAGAGCCAGACTAACTAAATTACTACCGCAACTGTCTGATTTAAAAACTAACCGAGTTAAGGTAGTAATTAATACAAGAGACCCCAAAGAACATGAAGGTTTTATGAAGATAGATGCGCAGCACGCTAGACTATAATAATGGGTTACCAATCACTGAAGACAGGCCAAACCAAGCCCGCGAATAAAGTCATAAGTCTCAAACTATGCAACAGCATCTCTCTAAGATGTTATGTAATGCTAGCCCAGGCTATGTGCACATACTAATATGATAAGTATGATTTGTATGATACCATAAGATTAATGACAAATAAGGGAGATATGAAATGAATATGCCACAATTAATTGGTTCGGTAACTGTTGGCGAGCGTGGGCAGGTAGTAATACCGTCCGAAGCAAGAGAATCGATGTCTATTAATGCTGGTGACAAACTTCTTGTTTTTAAAGCTCCAGTGGATGGCGTACTGATAATTGCCAAGCCTGAAACTTTCGAGAAACTGCTCGCCCATCTTGAACTAAACTTACCAAACAAGAAAGAGTCGTAATCATGCATAAAGTTATCGATATAAAAAACCTACAAAAAACCTACAACGCTAACGGCAAAAATCCGACTACTGCGCTAAGTGGAATAAATTTCGTTGTTAACGAAGGCGATTTTGTAGCAATTATGGGGCGTTCTGGCTCAGGTAAGTCAAGTTTAATGCACGTTATCGGCCTGCTCGATCAGCACTTTGAGGGTGATTACTTATTGAATGGGGTTTCAGTTAGAGAGCTCAGTCAAAGTAAACTTTCGGATTTAAGAAGCTTAGAGATTGGCTTTGTCTTTCAGCAGTTTAATCTTCTAAAGCGTCGTACAGTTTTGCAGAATGTATTATTGCCCACAGTTTATAGACCGGCAGCAGATGATATTGAACGGGCGAAAGAAGCTATCAAACGAGTTGGTTTAGAGAGCCGTATTGACCATCGCACAAATGAGCTATCAGGCGGACAAATACAACGTGTTGCCATAGCACGTGCATTAATGATGAAGCCTAGCTTGTTATTAGCAGACGAGCCTACAGGTAACCTTGACACTAAAAGTGCAAACAGTATTATGCAGCTATTTCGGGAGGTAAATCAGCAAGGTACGACCATTGTACTTATAACTCACGAAGAGGACATTGCAAAATATGCTGACCGCACTATACGAATACGTGATGGCAAAATTACCGAGGAGGCATCAAAATGAAAATCAGTAATCTTCTAAGTGAAGCTAGCGAATCAATAATAATCAACAAAGGGCGTAGTCTGCTGACCGTTCTAGGCATCGTAATAGGCATAGCGGCAGTTACAACAATAATGGGCCTAGGCGCTGGAATGGACGCAAAAATTGATAAAGAAGTGAATAAACTTGGTTCAACAAATGTGACAATTGAGTCACGCAACGCTCCAACCACTCAAGAGCTTGAAGAACTAAAAAACCCTGAACACAGAGCACCTAAAGGTTCACCAGAAAACCAGAAAAGCATAAGTACGCTCGTTGAACCGACCCTAACAGAACAAGATTTAAATTCAATAAAAGCTATCGACCAGAATCTCGTTACTGGTGTTTCGCCACTCGTAGCTACAACGGTAAAACTACAGTCAGGTGTTGGTGGCACTATTGCAGTGCAAGGTGCATCAGAGTCATATAGCAATATTCGTAATTACGAACTTGAGTCTGGCGCCTTTTTTGACCGTGAAAGTGTTACAGAGAAAAAACTGGTTATCGTACTAGGAAAAAGCATAGCAAACGATATTTTCAAAGATGTCGACCCAATAGGTAAACAGGTCAATCTTAATAATACTGACTATACAGTCGTTGGTGTGCTTGCCGAAACCGAGCCAGGTCAGTTTGATAACCCGAATGTTCTTGCATTTGTACCGTACACAAGTATCATTGAGCAGAATAAACTAAGTCAAAATTTTGGCTCAATAATTACTCAAGCAATCGATGACGAATCTGTAGAAGAGGTCAAAACAATTATTGAAGAAATCCTATTAGCTAACCATGGCTACAGCAATACCGACGAGGCTGATTTTACGGTCAAGAGCTCTGCTGAAGTGCTAGGATCCATTACCGACTTGACTGATTTGTTCCGTAAGATCCTTATGATAAGCGCTGCAATTTCATTACTAGTAGGCGGTATTGGCATCATGAACATCATGCTAGTCAGCGTGACCGAGCGCACCCGCGAGATAGGAATCCGAAAGGCTGTAGGTGCAAAAACACGCCATATTATGATGCAGTTTCTCACTGAAGCCATCGTATTAACAATTCTCGGCGGGATACTTGGTATCGTGTTAGGTTACATAATGGCAACTGGTCTAACGAAAGCCATGGACTTGGACATCGTTCCGTCTATGACTATTGAGACAATTGCTGTTACGGCTGGTATTTCAATCGCCGTTGGATTGATATTTGGTACATACCCCGCTCATAAAGCTGCCAAACTTGACCCAATCGACGCCCTTCGTTACGAATAAACTAGAAACATACTTGCTGTAAGTACATAAAAGAGCCAGTGACAGGCTCTTTTATGTACAAATATTCTCTTGGCTGATGCAAAAGCAGAATTAGGGACATAGGTCTGAAATTCTGCTGTCGCATCTGGCTGGGGAAGAGGGATTCGAACCATGTGCTCTTACCGCCTATTTTTAGGCTCACTTTATCTTAGCTTACATCTGTCAATTGTCAACTTTAGCCTAGTGTAGCACCTTCAATATTTGCTGTAGGCTTAATATCTGGTAACTTCATCATTCTAAACGAATTCATTATTCCTATAAATCCAGCTATAACTGGGACGAGTAAAGCTACTTGTAGAGATACATCACGAGCTTCTGAATTAATAGCAAGGACTTCTGCTTGCACGTCAGCTGGTTGGTCTGCAAGTTGTGACTGAAGTTGAGAATCACTGAAAACTTGTGCATCATCTTCTAGAACTGTATATATCTGCTGTTTTTCATTAGGGGGTATTATAGCGCTTTGATTTGTTAGATTAGTAAACGACAGCGATAGGGCCGCGAGCATAAGACCACCCGCCATCGCTAGCCCGAATGAAAGCCCAAAAGATCCAGACGCAGAATTAACTCCAGCTGCTTCACTAACTCGTTCTTCTTTTATCGGTGCGAGTGTGTAGTTGTTAAGCTGAGATACTAAAAGTCCCAGTCCTGCTCCAGCTATCAATAACGGTATTGCAAGTATCCAACCCGAATCAGCCCTTGGAACTAGTGGGATAATTAACGCAATGCCTACTGTGCTCAATATATAACCAGTACGGATGATGCTACTTGGTCGTCTTGCGCCTGCTTTCTTACCCGCAATTATTGCTACTGCAAACATCATGAGCGACAAAGGTGCCATTGTAAGGCCAGTTTGCATAGCATTGTACTCTAGTGTCATTTGTAGAAATATAGGTAATGCAATCATTGCACCGCCTAAAATTATGTTTTGCATCATAACCTGTGAAATCCCTAATCGGAAATGGGGTAGCTTGAATAGGCCAGGGTCTAAAAGTATTTCTTTACCTTCTTTTTTACGCTTTGTAAGCCATTTCGCTAGTAGCGCTAAACCTATTGCACCAACCGCGATCACAATACCGACGGACTCTGCGCCTTCTTGCCACAATAGTATACCCAGAACAACACCACCCATTCCAACTACCGACAACCCTGCACCAACTAAATCAATGCGTTTCGGACCATCGTAAACCACATCCTTAATAAGATTTAAATTAAACAAAATCACTGCGATTATTACTGCCTCGAGTAAAAAACCAACCCGCCAAGAAATAAAGGTAGTTAAAAAGCCACCAAGTAGTGGACCTACTGCTGCGGCAATCGCTGCTGCTGCCCCCACGAGGGCGTATGTTTTCTTTTGTGCGGCACCAGTAAAATTGCCATGGATAAGTGACTGCATTGCTGGCAATAATAACGAAGCACCAAGGCCACCAATAATCGCCCAAAAGATAAATACCGCAGTAACATTATTGGTGAGTGTCATAGCAATCGCCCCAACCGCATAACCAAGAAGACCAATCGTGTATGCTTTTTTTCTACCAATAATATCGCCAAGTTTGCTACTAATAAGAATAAATGCTGCCGAAACCAATGCTTCAAGTGCTATAGCAGATTGGACAGCACTAACTGTTGTGTCCAAGTCCTTTACGACTGCAGACAGTGATACATTCATGAGTGACGTGTCTACTACTAACACAAACATAGCTAAGGCTAATAGAATTGATAATTTTGTATTTCCACCTGTTTCTTCTACTCTTTTATGACTACTTTTCAATGCTTTTGATTTACTCATATTCCTAGTATAACCCCCTCAAACGTGTTTAAGAAAAGAATATGAGACCCAATTACTGAAAATATTGCAAAAACGTAGCGATGCCTTAGAGTCAAATGGGATTCGAACCTGCTCACTTCTGTTATTCAATTACATGTCCAAACTAAAACAAGCACTAAAATGTGCTTGTTTTAATAAATATTACTCTAAATAACAGATTGAGGGACCTAGGTCGGTCACCTTAGGTGCTGCACTTGGCTGG
>CAYNHH010000048.1:0-5277 GCA_964397085.1 uncultured Candidatus Saccharibacteria bacterium | reverse complement strand
CAGCACGATCTTGATACTATTGTAGCTAGTCGTCTTGAAGAAATATTCCAAATGGTGCGTGAGGAGCTAAAAAAAGCCGTCACTTCCACGAATGGGCTTGGGGCAGGCATTGTTTTGACTGGTGGTGGTGCTAATATGGCGGAAATCACCCATTTTGCACGAACGGTAATTGGTACAACGGTGCATTTGGGTCGCGCTATGGGATATACAGGTATATCTGATAAGATTTCAGATCCTAGTTATTCAGCAGTGATTGGCTTGATGCTAGAGGATATGGAAGCACCAGCAGGCAAGTCTCATCATAGCCCCTTTGGATTCTTACAAAACGTACTTACTAAGATTAAAGCAATTCTACGCGGATTGTTGCCATAACGAAATAATTTGCTGTCTAACACTAAAGTGCCGAAAAGGCACTTTTTTGAATACAAAAAATATATCTTTGAACACATAATTTAATCTTAAGAATTTTGAAAAAAAGTCGAGCAAATATGTTGTATTGTTATGCTAAGAAAGTTATACTATATATATCTCTTGGTTGTTCAAGAGTGTGTGGCAAGGATTCAATCCTATCTGGCAGGCCGTCTCTAGCGCCTGCCTTTTTTAGAAATTATTCGTGAACGTTACAAGAGGAGTTGAGAGGAGATTTTATGGCAGAGATTCTACCAGACATCGAAACATTTGCACGCATCAAGGTTGTGGGAGTTGGAGGCGGTGGCGGCAATGCATTGAATCGCATGGTTCAGTCTAAGTTACGCGGTATAGACTTTGTAGCAATCAATACCGATGCTCAAGCTTTGCATTACTCACAAGCTAATAAAAAAGTACATATTGGTAAGGAAGCTACCAAGGGTCTGGGTGCAGGTGCCAATCCTGAGATAGGCAGAATTGCTGCAGAAGAGTCTGAAGCTGAGATCTATGATGCACTCAAGAACTCTGAAATGGTATTTATTACTTACGGATCTGGAGGAGGTACTGGCTCTGGGGCTGCACCGGTCGTTGCTCGAATAGCCAAAGAAATCGGTGCACTGACAGTAGCAATTATTACCAAGCCATTCACTTTTGAGGGCGATCGTCGTCGAAAGGTCTCTGATCAGGGTATTGAAGAGATAAAAGACAAGGTCGATACGCTCATTATGATTCCAAATGATCGTATTTTGCAGATTATTGATCGTAAAACTTCACTTCTTGACGCGTTTGGCGCCGTGGATGATATTTTGAAGCAAGGCGTACAGGGTATTGCTGACCTTATTACTATTAATGGTATCGTCAACCTTGACTTTGCTGATGTGAAGTCAATTATGCATGATGCTGGCAGTGCCCTCATGGGTATTGGCCAGGGTACTGGTGATACTCGTGCAGTCGATGCGGTCAAACAAGCTATTGACTCACCACTACTTGAAGTATCCATCACGGGTGCCAAGGGTGTACTTATCAACTTCACTGGCGGTAGAGACATGGGTATGCACGAGGTAGAGGAAGCCGCCAAGCTTATACATGACTCAGTTGACCCTGAAGCCAACATAATCTTTGGTACAGTGATAGATGAGAATATGACCGGAGAAATTCGAGTAACACTTGTAGCTACCGGTTTTGACTCTGAAAGAAGAAGTAGTTCATCAAATTTTGGCATATTCTCACCTACTACTACACTTGAAGATGCTCAATCAACTAGTATTGTTGATCAAATAGATCAATTTGATCAAGAAGACCACACACCATTTTTAAAGGATGAGCATGCCAAGCCACTTCTTGATGATACAAGACAGCCAATGGTACAGGCGCAGCCAGATAACCTTGAGACTTCTGTAGATGAGGAGATAGTTGGTTTTGATCTCGAAAGTGATGTTTTAGAAGAAGAAGCTCAAAATGTTCCGTTGAATAAGACAGAGCCTATTGTAGAAACAGTTTCTTCTCAATCTATGTATGATGACGATGATCTTGATAAACCAGCTTTCTTAAGAAAAGGTCAAAAGATTAGCGACCCCAGTGAGAGTGATGATAGTGACGACGGCGTACCGTCATTTATAAAGCGTAAGTTATAGGGCACAAATATGCGTTGTCCTACGTGCGGGTCTGAGAACAATCGAGTACTTGAGTCACGGGAGGTCGACGATGGCTTAGCAATTCGTCGTCGTAGAGAGTGCCAAAAGTGCGAAACACGCTTTACTACTTATGAGCGTGTTGAAATTATTCATCTAATGATTGTCAAAAAGAATGGTAATCGTGAAAATTACGATAGGGAAAAGCTTGCTAGAGGGATATATCGCGCTTTTGAGAAAAGGCCTACGCCAGTTGATACTATTGAATTATTGATTTCTCGAATTGAACAGCAAATGCAGGCGTTGGGTGAGGCAGAAATATTAAGCTCGCGACTTGGGGAGTTTGTGATGAGTGAGCTTATGCAGACTGATCCTGTGGCCTATGTACGGTTTGCAAGTGTCTATAGAAGCTTTGCTGACATTGAGACATTTGAGCGTGAATTGAAAGATTTGAAGAAAAAGCAAAAAGAATAAGTAATATATTCAATAAGCCCACTAAATACTTATATAAAAGTAAATAACACAATTCATACTTGTTTGTATACCGCGTCTTTTGCTATACTTATAGACATGAAAGTACTTGCGTTTACGACTAGTGAAAAACCATCCGATGAAGGTCTTGATTTGCTCCTACTGCAGTTACAGGAGCATCAGATAGATTATAATCTTTTAGATGTTGTAGATGTAGCGCATCAAGCTACCTGTGAGCTCTACGATATTACATCTACCCCAGCTCTGGTGGTATGTCTTGATGATGGTTCTCCGGTACAAATATGGCAAAATAGTCTACCTCAGGTGGATGATGTGGCTCATGCATTAGGTAATAACGTCTAAAACAAGCACCTCGTTGCTTGCAAACCTACTTGATACATCGTAGAATATAGCTAGTACAAGATGATTGAAATTATAATAAAAGCATTCCAACTATACGACGCATTTGGATAAGTGGTAATCAGCCATGAAGCTGCAGAAAGAAATTTGTTTACAACTTGAGAGTAGATGAAGACTAGAATCTGCCGTCAGTTTTACAGACGTAACTGTAAGTAATTAAGCGCCATACCCTATGGAAGCAGGATGGTACCGTCGTAATATTACTCAAAAGATTACGATTCCTGCAAAATCTGTAGGGTTTTTGTATGGAAAATTACTAAGATTAAGGAACGCTAATGAAAAAACTCCCACCATATCAGGCAAAACAAGTCGAAGAAGAAATACTGGCTTTTTGGAATACAGAGCAGATTTTTGCTAAATCATTGGAAAAAACTAAATCAGGTAAGCCATATAGTTTTTATGATGGCCCGCCATTTGCAAATGGTCTGCCTCACTTTGGTCATAGCTTGGTCACCAGTATAAAAGATGCTATTGGTCGATATCAAACAATGAATGGGCGCTATGTTACTCGTCGCAATGGTTGGGATTGCCATGGCTTACCAGTGGAATTCGAAATAGAGAAAAAATTTGGGGTTTCTGGTAAAAAGCAGATTACAGAGCTAGGGATAGAGAAGTTTAACGCGGCCTGTAGAGAGTCTGTATTTACCTACAAATCAGATTGGGAAGCTGTATTTGAGCGCATAGGTCGCTGGACAGATACTGAACATGCTTATGCCACAATGGATACTAGCTACACAGAGTCAGTTTGGTGGGCATTTTCACAAGTACACAAGAAGGGCTTGCTGTATAAGGGCTACAAAAGTATGCCATATTGCCCACGTTGTGCTACGCCACTTTCTAATTTTGAGGTTAATGAGGGCTATAAAGATGATGTTACAGACCCAAGTGTGTATGTAAAGTTTAAGTTGGTAGATGAAGATGCCTATTTACTTGCCTGGACAACTACACCCTGGAGTTTACCCGGTAACGCTGCTATTGCGGTCAAGCCAGATGCTGCCTATGTAAAGGTACAATTGAAAGATGATGCAGGGGTGTCTGAAGTAGTGATTCTTGCCAAGGATCGAATTGAGGTGCTCAAAAGTGATACTTATGAAATACTCGAGCAACTTCAGGGAAAAGACTTGGTGGGAAAATCATATACTCCGTTATTCGAAGTTGCTAATTTGCCCAAATCCAAGAATCTATACAAAGTTTGGCCGGCTGAGTTTGTCAGTATTGAAGATGGTAGTGGTGTCTTGCATGTGGCGCCGGCTTTTGGTGAGGACGATCTGTTGCTAGGCCAAGAAAATGATATACCTGTCTTGCAGACTGTTGACCCAGAAGGCAAGATTAAAGCCGGAGTTGGCCTAGATGAGATAGAGGGAAAGTTTTTTAAAGGTGCTGATAAGCATATTATTGAGCGACTCACTCAAGAATCAAAAATCTATGCAGCCGAATCTTTTGAACATACATATCCATTTTGTTACCGGTGCGAAACACCTCTGCTGTACTACGCAATTGATACTTGGTTTATTGCTGTTTCTAAAATTAAAAATGAGCTTTTAGCAACCGCTGAAGAGATCAATTGGATGCCAGCCAACATAAAGACGGGTAGGTTTGGAAAATGGCTAGAGGGCTCTCGTGACTGGGCGATTAGCCGTAATCGATACTGGGGTGCGCCTGTGCCTATTTGGGTAAATACCAGAGATGAGTCTGATTATTTAGTAGTAGAGAGCATAGATGAGCTTAAGAGTCTTGCAGAGGGCAAGCCTGAGCTCAGTGACCTGCATCGGCCTTATATTGATGATGTGGTGATAAAAAAGGATGGCAAAACCTACAAGCGCGTAGAGGAAGTCATAGACTGTTGGTTTGAATCTGGTGCTATGCCATATGCGCAGGCACACTATCCTTTTGAGGGCTCAACTGATTTTGATGCATTGTTTCCTGCCGATTATATTGGTGAGGGTCTTGACCAGACTAGATTGTGGTTTTATGTGCTGCATGTTTTGAGTACTATCTTATTTGATAAGCCGGCATATAAGCAGGTAATTGTGAACGGCATGATCATGGCTTCTGATGGTCAGAAGTTGAGCAAACGACTCAAAAACTATCCACCACTTGATGATGTTTTTGAGCATGAAGGTGCTGATAGTCTTCGGTTCTATCTTCTTTCAAGTACTCCTGCTGTCACTGCTGATTACATGCGGTTTGATAGAGATGCCCTCAAGGATATTAATCGCAACGTATTCATGACTCTGAGTAATAGTGTGTCTTTCTTAAGTATGTATGCCGAGATTGATGGCTGGAAACCACAATCTCTCGATGTGCCAGAAAATCTAACCAACCCATTAGATAGTTGGTTGATCGC
>CAYNHH010000047.1:0-5726 GCA_964397085.1 uncultured Candidatus Saccharibacteria bacterium | reverse complement strand
TGATGGATAATGCAAAAATTGCAGTACTTACAGAGTTGCTTCCAGCGCTAGACAATTTTGATCGCGCAGCAACTCACTTACCAGCAGAGTTAGAAAATGATGCTTGGGCCAAAGGCATGCAGTATGTTGGTCAACAAATGCTCGATATTTTAGATGACATTGGTGTGAAGCGATTTGAGCCAAAAGGCGAAGAGTTTAATCATGCTCAGCACGATGCACTTGAGTACGTGCATTCTGATCTGCCAGAAGGAACCATTACCGAAGTAATGATTCCTGGCTACCAAATAGGCGACAGAGTGGTGCGGCCAGCTCAAGTAAGAGTAAGTAGCGGCAACGAGAGCGAAGTTCAAGAAAATGAAATTAATGTAAATAAGGAGAAATAATATGGCAAAGATTATAGGAATTGATTTAGGAACCACCAACTCAGCAATGGCTGTAATGGAAGGTGGCGACCCAGTTGTGATCAACAATATTGAAGGCGCACGTACTACTCCAAGTATTGTAGCTGTCAATAAGAACAAAGAACGTCTAGTAGGCCAGACTGCCAAACGACAAGCAGTCATCAATCCTGACAATACAATATTCTCAGTCAAACGACTTATTGGACGTAAGTTTGATGACCCAGAGGTGAAGCGCGATATCGAACTCATGCCTTATAAGATCGTGAATGTTGACGGTAAAGTCAAAGTACAAATGGCTGGTAAAGATTATACTCCAGAAGAAATCTCAGCCATGATTCTTGGCAAGCTCAAAGCTGATGCCGAAAAATATCTAGGCCAGCCAGTAACTGAGGCCGTAATTACTGTACCTGCTTACTTTGATGATGCACAACGTCAAGCCACCAAAGATGCTGGTAAAATTGCCGGTCTAGAAGTAAAACGAATTATCAACGAGCCTACAGCTGCTGCTCTTGCTTACGGACTTGATAAGAAAAAAGAAGAAAAAGTTGTGGTCTACGACCTTGGTGGTGGTACTTTTGATGTGTCTGTACTTGAGCTAGGTGACGGTGTATTTGAAGTAAAAAGCACCAATGGTGACACTCACCTTGGTGGTGATGACTTTGACCTCACGCTTATTAGCTGGCTAATTGATGAATTCAAGAAAGACCAAGGAATTGATCTTAAGGGTGACAAGGCTGCCATGCAGCGCCTTAAAGAAGCTGCAGAAAAAGCTAAGATTGAGCTTTCTACTACCAATGAGTCAGCAATAAATATTCCTTTCGTTACTGCCGATGCAGATGGCCCTAAGCACTTAGACATTCAACTCTCTCGTGCTGACTTTGAAAAAATTGTATTAGAGCTTGTAGAAAAAACTCTCAAGCCATGTGAAGCTGCCCTTAAAGACGCCAAACTCAAAAAAGAAGACATCAACGAGATAATTTTAGTAGGCGGCATGACTCGCATGCCACTTGTACAGAAGAAAGTTGAAGAATTCTTTGGCAAAAAACCACTTCAGGGTGTGAACCCAGATGAAGTAGTTGCTATTGGTGCAGCTATACAAGGCGGCGTATTGGGTGGCGACGTCAAAGATGTATTGCTTCTAGATGTTACTCCACTCAGCCTTGGTATTGAGACGATGGGCGCAGTTAGCACAAAGCTCATTGAGCGTAATGCTACAATTCCTACCAGCAAAAGCCAAACTTTCTCAACTGCAGCTGACAATCAAACCTCTGTAGAAATCAACGTCTTACAAGGTGAGCGTGAAATGGCCAACGACAATAAATCCCTGGGTAGATTTACCCTAGACGGTATTCCACCAGCACCACGTGGCGTACCTCAAATTGAAGTAAGCTTCAATATTGACGCTAACGGTATAGTAAATGTAAGTGCCAAAGACAAAGCTACTGGCAAAGAACAAAAGATTACTATTACTGGTGGTGGCTCGCTAAGCGATGAAGAAATCAAGCAAATGCAGGCTGATGCCGAGACCCATGCTGATGAAGATAAGAAAAAGAAAGAGCACGTAGAGGCTAAGAATCACGCCGACACTCTTATCTATACTGCAGAAAAGAGTCTAACTGATGCCGGTGACAAGGTGAGTGAAGACGACAAGAAGCCAGTAGTAGAAGCCATAGCTGCTCTCAAAGAAAAGCTCGATACTGAAGATACTGAAGAGCTCAAAAAACTCAGCAGTGATCTCAATGAAAAACTCATGAAGATTGGTGAGCAGATGTACAAAGAAGAGGCCAAAGAAGGCGAAGCCCCAGAAGCTGAAGTGAAAGATGAAGAAAAGTCTGACGAGAAGAGTGAAGAAAAAAAAGAAGATGACGGTGAAGAAGGTGAAGTCGTAGATAAGAAAGACAAAAAGTAGAAACGAGAAAATTTGAAAACTCCTGCCAACATCTACATAGATGGAGAGAACCTTTTTTACCAATTGGTTGATATCCTTTCTAAAGAAGGATTGATAAAAGAACGAACTGAGCTCGTGAAGATTGATTTGATAGCACTCTTCATGGAAGCTGCCAAAGATAATGTGAAGCCTATCAATGTTCGCTACTATGGTACTAAGCTGCACATTATTTCGACCATGGGTGAAGAGGCTCATGAGCAGACTAAGAGAATGGTAGAGCAAAAAACTGCCTGGGGTGCTTGGCTAGCCAAACAAAAAATTGAATTTGTTACTGCCGGCAATCTCAAGGCTCGAAAGCGAGGTGAGAATGTTATCTTTCAAGAAAAAGGTGTTGATGTACGCATTGCGGTAGATATGGTGCAAGCAGCTTATGAACAGAAGAATCTTCACTTTGTTATTGTTAGCTCAGACTCTGATGTGATCCCAGCCTTACGAATTGTAAAAGAACGTGGCCACAAGATTAGTTACGTTGCCTATGAAAATCAGCTCAACAAGGCAATCGTTGCACATGCAGACGAGACAGTTACTTATAGTAAAGAAGATATTGTAAAAAGTTATAATGAGGCAAATAAGTAGATGGAAAAACGTGACTACTACGAAGTACTTGGTTTGCAAAAAGGTGCAAGTGAAGACGAAATAAAAAAAGCTTTTCGTAAGCATGCTATAAAGCACCACCCAGACAAGGGCGGTGATGAGGCGGCTTTTAAAGAAGTAAATGAGGCCTATGAAGTCTTAAGCAATCCTCAGAAACGTCAAGCATATGATCAGCTGGGGCATGCAGCTGGTGCTGACCAAGCTGGCGGGGGTAACCCGTATGGTGGTGCTGGTGGGCCTTTTGGACAGGGTGGCAATCCATTTGGTGACGGCGTGCAGTTTGATTTCTCAGGTTTTGGTGCAGGCGGCATGGGTGATATTTTTGACATGTTTTTTAGAGGCGGTCAAAATCAAGCTCGCGATGTTGAAATAGCTATTACTATTGATTTTATGGAGGCCGCTGAAGGTACCACCAAAGAACTTAGCTTACGTGTGGCTGACCACAAAAATGGCGGACGCAAACAAGAAGACGTCAAGATTAAAATACCAGCAGGCATAGATGACGGTCAAAGCATCAAGCTAGATGGTAAGGGCGAGATCAATGCCCAGGGCCAAAGAGGAAACCTCTACGTACATATTCGTGTGCGTCCTCACAAAACCCTCCGCCGCGAGGGGCCAAATATTATCTCCGAGATCACTATTGATATGGTAGGTGCAGCACTTGGTTGCGAGGCAGAAGTAGAGACACTTGCCGGCACAGTTACAGTAAAGATTCCGGCGGGTTCACAGCCAGATAAAGTCGTAAAACTTTCAGATAAGGGTTTACCAATTATTGGTAGCAATCAGCACGGTGACCATCTTATACTTATTCATATTGAAGTACCCAAGAAGCTCAACTCCAAACAACGCAAAGCTTTAGAAGATTACAAAAAAGCCTCCACTCATCGCTTTTGGTAAGATAGCGCCAATAGGCTTGCTGTCTATACCTGTACAGAGGTATACTTAAGCATAAGATGAATCACATACCTCAGATTACTTTCAACCTTATTTTATTCAGTTTGCTTGGCGGACTAGGCATTTTAGGTTTCTTGTTTGGCGAGAATCGACTGAAGAGTGTGAGCTACGGTGCTTTTATAAGTCTATTTATTCTTCAGGTAGGTTCGGAGACACTTATGAGCGATCTTGCAGGCAAAACTAATTTGCCTATTGCGACTGCAAAGCTTGGTTTTGTTGCATTGGTGTGTACAGTTATGTTCTTTGGCTCTTTAATGAGTCAAAAAAAAGCACGAGATAAAATTCGCTCAATCCCGCTTGCGATATTGACGGCTCTATTCATTACGGGGTTTGGTGTAGGATTGCTACCTACAAGTGCACGTGAGAGTCTTGTTACTGATTTCAATCTAGCAGCTCAAATATATAATTTTAGGTTTGTATTTATGGTTGCTCTTGCCGTGTGGCTAGTGGTAATACAACTTATACCAGAGAAAAAAGACGACGAGAAGAAAAAATGAGCGAGAAGCTCATGATGTATCCCGAAAGACCTTCCGAGTATAGTGAATCGTTCCAGGTTGCAGTTGAATCACTTAGCAAACCGCCCGAAATTCACCTCAACCAAGAGCAGAGAGAACAGATTTCCAGTTTTGAAAAATCACTCTTTGATGCACGTGTCCCGGCAGAACTAAAAGATAGAGATATAACAGAGCCAGGTGTAGCTCTAGAAGTAATTGCAAAAGACACAATTCTAAATAGAAAACTTTGTCTCGATTACTTTAGTACAGATGATGGCAGACGTACTTTTGCAAAAGTAACAGGAAAATATCTTGTAGGAGACATTAACAAGATACGTGCAACGCTCGCACGAGATGTTGGCAAGCTACCTACCAAGCAATACCGGCTTATCCAGAAAGCTTCAAACAACTATGCTTATGAGTCCCTGACTTTGGCAGCACAAAATGATGAAGACTACGACCCTATCTTTTTTAGTATAGTAAACAAACCAGACAAGTTACTTGAAAGAGTAAGGTCAGCAAGGGAGCTGAAGGCTTTCTACAAGTCTATAGATTTTGAGCTACAGAATACTGAAGCTCAAGACCCTGTAAAGCTAGCCGAACTATCGATAGTTACTATGTACAAAGAGCGACTCAATACGTTGATAGCAAGCTCATATCGTCATGCAATTGCTTTCTATGGTGAGGTACTCGCAGACACTTCAAATAGTGAAAAGATGAATCTATATAACGAGCTTTGTATATATCTCCCTGGCTTACCAAAAATAGAAGATGCGCAGAACCCCGCCGTAAAAAAGCTTTCTGCAGCAAGACTAGTAAACAAGATAGATAAGTTTATTAATGGAATAGAATCCCACTCTAACTACATACCTGTCTCCCAAGCATTAGAAACCGCAGCAACGCAAGATGGAGCATCAGTCCCGGCTGCAGAGAATTATTCATATAAAGATGTTGGTCCGGAAATTATTAGCCATACAATGGTGAATGCAGATCAGTTAAAGAAACTATTTGAACTGACATTACAAAACTACGGCCTCCTTGATGACAGTAATAATACTTATGAAGATGGTGACAAGAATGACTCCCAGCCCAAGGTTGGTTGGACTGTCGAGATTCAAAGCAACATAACCAATCTATCGGTTACCGCGAATAAAAGAATTATTCGTATTCCAAGTAATTTCTCTCGGAGTCTTTCTCAGTTAAGTCCAGCAGGCGCACTACCTGTACTTGATCACGAAATGACGCACGTGATTCAACATGAGAATAGCAAGAGATTAGGCCTTGAGCTTACCAGCAAAAATCGTGGAGCACGTGGTAGTCTATGGTTTGAGGCAG
>CAYNHH010000046.1:0-6059 GCA_964397085.1 uncultured Candidatus Saccharibacteria bacterium | reverse complement strand
CTGCCTCAAACCATAGACTACCACGTGCTCCACGATTTTTGCTGGTAAGCTCAAGACCTAATCTCTTGCTATTCTCATGCTGAATTACATGCGTCATTTCGTGATCAAGCACAGGTAGAGCGCCAGCTGGACTTAACTGAGAAAGACTCCGAGAGAAATTACTTGGAATACGAATGACTCTTTCATTCGCGGCAACCGATAGATTGGTTATATTGCTTTGAATCTCGACAGTCCAACCGACCTTGGGCTGGGAGTCATTCTTGTCTCCATTTTCATTAGCATTACTACTGTCATCAAGGAGGCCGTAGTTTTGTAAAGTCAGTTCAAATAGTTTCTTTAACTGATCTGCATTCACCATTGTATGACTAATGATTTCCGGACTAACATCTTTATATGAATAATTCTTTGCAACCGGGTGTGATTCACCATCTTGTGTTGCTGCAGTTTCTAATGCTTGTGAGACAGGTATGTAATTGGAGTGGGATTCTATACCATTAATAAACTTATCTATCTTGTTGACTAGTCTTGCAGCAGAAAGCTTTTTTACGGCGGGGTTTTGCGCATCTTCTATTTTTGGTAAGCCAGGGAGGTATATACAAAGCTCGTTATATAGATTCATCTTTTCACTATTTGAAGGATCTGCAAGTACCTCACCATAGAATGCTATTGCATGGCGATATGAGCTTGCTATCAGAGTATTGAGCCGCTCTTTGTACATAGTAACTATCGATAGCTCGGCAATCTTCACTGGATCTTTTGTTTCACTTTTTTGTAGCTCAAGATCTATAGACTTGAAGAATGCCTTTAGCTCCCTTGCTGATTTTACTCTTTCAAGTAACTTGTCTGGTTTGTTTACTATACTAAAAAAGCTCGGGTCAAAGTCTTCATCGTTTTGTGCCGCCAAAGTCAGAGATTCATAAGCATAGTTATTTGAAGCTTTTTGAATTAACCGGTATTGTTTGATAGGTAGTTTGCCAACATCACACGCGAGCGTTGCACGTATCTTATCAATGTCCCCTACAAGATATTTTCCTGTCACTTTTGCAAAAGTACGTCTTCCATCATCGGTACTAAAATAATCGAGACATAGTTTTCTACTTAGAATTGTGTCTTTTGCAATTACTTCGAGAGTTACGCCCGGCTCTATTATATCCCTATCTTTTAGTTCTACAGGGACACGTGCATCAAAGAGTGATTTTTCAAAACTGGAAATCTGCTCTCGCTGCTCTTGATCGAGATGAATTTCTGGCGGTTTGCTTAGTGATTCAATTGCGAGTTGATAAGCTTCACTATACTCGGAAGGTCTTTCGGGATACATCGCGAGCTTCTCGCTCATTTTTTCTTCTCGTCGTCTTTTTTCTCTGGTATAAGTTGTATTACCACTAGCCACACGGCAAGAGCAACCATAAATACAAACCTAAAATTATATATTTGAGCTGCTAGATTGAAATCAGTAACAAGACTCTCACGTGCACTTGTAGGTAGCAATCCTACACCAAACCCCGTAATGAATAGAGCCGTCAATATCGCAAGCGGGATTGAGCGAATTTTATCTCGTGCTTTTTTTTGACTCATTAAAGAGCCAAAGAACATAACTGTACACACCAATGCAACAAAACCAAGCTTTGCAGTCGCAATAGGCAAATTAGTTTTGCCTGCAAGATCGCTCATAAGTGTCTCCGAACCTACCTGAAGAATAAATAGACTTATAAAAGCACCGTAGCTCACACTCTTCAGTCGATTCTCGCCAAACAAGAAGCCTAAAATGCCCAGTCCACCAAGTAAACTGAATAATATAAGGTTGAAAGTAATCTGGGGTAAATGATTCATCTTATGCTTAAGTATACCTCTCTACAGGTATAGACAGCAAGCCTATTGGTGCTATCTTACCAAAAGCGATGAGTAGAGGCTTTTTTGTAATCTTCTAAGGCTTTGCGTTGTTTGGAGTTGAGCTTCTTAGGTACTTCAATATGAATAAGTATGAGGTGGTCACCATGCTGATTGGTACCTATAATTGGTAGGCCTTTATCTGAAAGTTTTACGACTTTATCTGGCTGTGAACCGGCCGGAATCTTTACTGTAACTGTACCCGCTAGTGTCTCTACTTCTGCCTCGCACCCAAGTGCCGCGCCCACCATATCAATGGTGATCTCGGAGATAATATTTGGCCCCTCACGACGGAGAGTTTTGTGAGGACGCACACGAATATGTACGTAGAGGTTTCCCCGTTGACCCTGGGCATTGATCTCACCTTTGCCATCAAGCTTGATGCTCTGTCCATCATCTATGCCTGCTGGTATTTTGATTTTGACGTCTTCTTGTTTGCGTCCTCCATTTTTGTGATCGGCTACTCGTAAGCTAAGTTCTTTAGTAGTACCTTCAGCGGCCTCCATAAAATCAATCGTAATAGCTATTTCAACATCGCGAGCTTGATTTTGCCCACCTCTAAAGAACATGTCAAAGATGTCACCCATGCCACCTGCGCCAAAACCTGAGAAATCAAATTGTACGCCGTCACCAAACGGATTACCACCTTGTCCAAAAGGCCCGCCACCGCCATAAGGATTGCCCCCGCCAGCTTGGTCAGCACCTGCTGCATGCCCTAGCTGATCATATGCTTGACGCTTCTGAGGATTACTTAAGACCTCATAGGCCTCATTCACTTCTTTAAAAGCCGCCTCATCGCCACCTTTGTCTGGGTGGTGCTTGATGGCATGCTTACGAAAAGCCTTTTTTATCTCATCTTCACTGGCACCTTTTTGCAAGCCAAGCACTTCATAGTAATCACGTTTTTCCATCTACTTATTTGCCTCATTATAACTTTTTACAATATCTTCTTTACTATAAGTAACCGTCGCGTCTGCGTGAGCAACAATAGCTTTATTGAGCTGATTTTCATAGGCTACGTAAGTAATCTTATGCCCGCGTTCTTTTACAATTCGTAAGGCCGGAATTACATCTGAGTCTGAACTCACAATTACAAAGTGAAGATTCTTTTGCTCATATGCAGCCTGCACCATATCTACCGCTATACGCACATCTACGCCTTTTTCTTGAAAGATAACATTCTCACCGCGCTTACGGGCTTTGAGATTGCCGGCTGTTACAAACTCTATCTTTTGTTTGGCTAGCCAAGCACCCCAGGTAGTTTTTTGCTCTACCATTTTCTTGGTCTGCTCATGCACCTCTTCACCTAGTGTAGAAATAATGTGCAGTTTGGTACCGTAGTACCGAACATTAATTGGCTTCACATTATCTTTAGCAGCTTCTATGAAGAGTGCTATCAAATCAATCTTCACGAGCTCAGTGCGTTCTTTTATTAATCCTTCTTTGGAAAGGATATCAACCAATTGGTAAAAAAGGTTCTCTCCATCTATGTAGATGTTGGCAGGAGTTTTCATGATGCTAGAATTATCTCATGTTTAAACCATTTTTCTTGAAATTCTAATCTTTTTTCGATTTCTTCTTTTGTCATAACTTCGCCGTCGGTGGCTATAAGCTTATCTTCATTATCATCAAATCTATGAACATAACCAATACACTTCGCCTCTGTTTCTTTAAGTGGTTGGTCCGAAGAGAGATAGTAAACATCAATCTCCATCCCATCTCCAGCCTTGGTATTAGGAACAAAACCATAGTTGACCGGATAAATCATGTCATTATGTTTTGGATGTCTTGTTCCTAACGGCCTATCAAACTTGATCGAGATAGTTTTGCCTAGGAAATCATTTCCTTGGCTAAGCGGCATTTTACTTATTGTCTTTCTTATCTACAACTTCGCCTTCTTCACCATCGTCTTCTTTTTTGTCTTCACTCTTCTCTTCAGACTTTTCTTCGTCTTTCACTTCAGCTTCTGGGGCTTCACCTTCTTTGGCCTCATCTTTGTACATCTGCTCACCAATCTTCATGAGTTTTTCATTGAGATCACTGCTGAGTTTTTTGAGCTCTTCAGTATCTTCAGTATCGAGCTTTTCTTTGAGAGCAGCTATGGCTTCTACTACTGGCTTCTTGTCGTCTTCACTCACCTTGTCACCGGCATCAGTTAGACTCTTTTCTGCAGTATAGATAAGAGTGTCGGCGTGATTCTTAGCCTCTACGTGCTCTTTCTTTTTCTTATCTTCATCAGCATGGGTCTCGGCATCAGCCTGCATTTGCTTGATTTCTTCATCGCTTAGCGAGCCACCACCAGTAATAGTAATCTTTTGTTCTTTGCCAGTAGCTTTGTCTTTGGCACTTACATTTACTATACCGTTAGCGTCAATATTGAAGCTTACTTCAATTTGAGGTACGCCACGTGGTGCTGGTGGAATACCGTCTAGGGTAAATCTACCCAGGGATTTATTGTCGTTGGCCATTTCACGCTCACCTTGTAAGACGTTGATTTCTACAGAGGTTTGATTGTCAGCTGCAGTTGAGAAAGTTTGGCTTTTGCTGGTAGGAATTGTAGCATTACGCTCAATGAGCTTTGTGCTAACTGCGCCCATCGTCTCAATACCAAGGCTGAGTGGAGTAACATCTAGAAGCAATACATCTTTGACGTCGCCACCCAATACGCCGCCTTGTATAGCTGCACCAATAGCAACTACTTCATCTGGGTTCACACCCTGAAGTGGTTTTTTGCCAAAGAATTCTTCAACTTTCTTCTGTACAAGTGGCATGCGAGTCATGCCGCCTACTAAAATTATCTCGTTGATGTCTTCTTTTTTGAGTTTGGCGTCTTTAAGGGCAGCTTCACATGGCTTGAGAGTTTTTTCTACAAGCTCTAATACAATTTTTTCAAAGTCAGCACGAGAGAGTTGAATGTCTAAGTGCTTAGGGCCATCTGCATCGGCAGTAACGAAAGGAATATTTATTGCTGACTCATTGGTAGTAGAAAGCTCAATCTTAGCTTTTTCTGCAGCTTCTTTAAG
Source organism: uncultured Candidatus Saccharibacteria bacterium (assembly GCA_964397085.1). GTDB lineage: Bacteria > Patescibacteriota > Saccharimonadia > CAILAD01 > BJGX01 > CAILAD01. The sequence continues at coordinate 1,149 of CAYNHH010000046.1, read as the reverse complement.
GCGCTGCATGGCAGCCTTGTCACCCTTAAGATCAATTCCTTGGTCTTTCTTGAATTCATCAATTAGCCAGCTAATAAGCGTGAGGTCAAAGTCATCACCACCAAGGTGAGTGTCACCATTGGTGCTTTTTACTTCAAATACACCGTCACCTAGCTCAAGTACAGACACGTCGAATGTACCGCCACCAAGATCGTAGACCACGACTTTTTCTTCTTTTTTCTTATCAAGCCCGTAAGCAAGGGCTGCAGCTGTAGGCTCGTTGATAATTCGTTTTACTTCTAGGCCAGCAATTTTGCCAGCATCTTTGGTAGCTTGACGTTGCGCATCATCAAAGTAAGCAGGTACGGTAATCACTGCTTCTGTTACTGGTTGGCCTAGATATTTTTCGGCATCAGCTTTGAGCTTACTCAAAATCATGGCCGAAATTTCTTCAGGAGTATAGTCTTTGCCAGCCATTTGTACCTTTACTTTACCGTCAACGTTCACGATCTTATACGGCATGAGTTCGATATCACGCTTCACCTCTGGGTCATCAAATTTACGTCCAATAAGTCGTTTGACAGAAAATATTGTGTTGTCTGGATTGATGACTGCTTGGCGCTTGGCTGTCTGGCCTACTAGACGTTCTTTGTTCTTATTGACTGCTACAATACTTGGAGTAGTACGTGCACCTTCAATATTATTAATCACTACTGGATCGCCACCTTCCATTACAGCCATTGCTGAGTTGGTGGTTCCTAAATCAATTCCGATAATCTTTGCCATATTATTTCTCCTTGTTTACATTAATTTTATTTTCTTGAACTTCGCTCTTGTTGCCACTACTTACTCTTACTTGGGCTGGCCGTACCACTCTGTCGCCTATTTGGTAGCCAGGAATTATTACTTCTGTAATGGTTCCTTCTGGCAGATCAGAATGCACATACTCAAGTGCATCGTGCTGAACATGATTAAACTCTTCGCCTTTTGGCTCAAATCGCTTCACACCAATGTCGTCTAAAATATCGAGCATTTGCTGACCAACATACTGCATGCCTTTCGCCCAGGCATTGTTTTCAAGCTCTGCTGGTAAGTGAGTTGCTGCGCGATCAAAGTTGTCTAGCGCTGGAAGCAACTCTGTAAGTACTGCAATTTTTGCATTATCCATCA
>CAYNHH010000045.1:0-6523 GCA_964397085.1 uncultured Candidatus Saccharibacteria bacterium | reverse complement strand
TCACAGACCAAACACTGGTTGCTACCGGTCCAAAAGGTGAGCTTACAATTGTTGTGTTGCCTGAGTTTAAAATTGAACAAAAAGAACAACGACTAGAAATTACGCCGATTATAGAAGATGCAGCCAGCTTAAAGCTTTGGGGTATGCAACGTACACTTGTTGCGAATTGCCTTCAAGGTGTTGCAAAAGGATTTGAAAAAGTTCTAGAAGTAAATGGTGTAGGTTTTAGAGTTGCTTTGCAGGGCAAAAAACTCGTTCTCAACCTAGGATTTTCTCACCCTATTGAGTATTCTGCACCTGACGATATCGATCTCAAAGTTGAACAAACTACTATTACTGTTAGTGGTGCAGATAAGCAAAAAGTTGGCGCTGTTGCAGCTGCAATTAGGGAGTTAAAAAAGCCTGAGCCATACAAGGGCAAAGGAATTAAGTATCAAGGCGAAGTAATTAGACGTAAGGCTGGTAAAACAGCAGCGAAGACAGCAGGATAATATTATGAATACACAAACAACCATCCGAAAAAAATTAACAAGAGCAAGAGTGAGAACCAAGATTAGCGGTAGTGCCTCACGACCAAGACTTAGTGTACGAATTTCTAATGCCAATGTTACAGCTCAGCTTATTGATGACACAATTGGAAAGACACTTGCCTCTGCCTCTACTATTGGTAGTAAAGAAACAGCAAAAATGAATATGACAGAAAAGTCACAATGGGTGGGTGAAGAGATTGCAAAGTCTGCAAAGACTGCTAAGATTACAACAGTTGTTTTTGATAGAGGATTCCGGATTTATCATGGACGCGTTAAACAGCTAGCCGAAGCAGCTCGTGCTGGCGGATTGAAGTTTTAAGAAGGATATATTATGAGAGATAACAACAACATCCCAAGTGAATTTGAAGAAAAGATTATTGCTCTAGATAGAGTAACGCGTGTAGTAAAAGGCGGAAGACGATTTCGTTTTCGAGCCACTGTTGTAGTGGGAGATGGTGCTGGTAGAGTAGGTGTAGGCGTAGGCAAGGGTGGTGACGCTCCTACCTCAATTATCAAAGCTGTAGCAACTGCTAAAAAATCAATTATTACTTTTCCACTCAAAGACTCAACAATACCTCATCAAGTACAAGTTCGATCAGACGGCGCTATGGTGTTTATGAAGCCAGCTGCACCTGGTACAGGCGTGATAGCCGGTGGTACAGTGCGCTCTATTTTAGAAGTTGCTGGAGTAAAAGATATTCTTACCAAGTCACTTGGTTCGAGTAATAAGATCAATAATGCCTATGCTACTATAGCTGCTCTCCAGGCATTACAGACAGATGAAGCAAAGGAGACTACAAAGTGAAACTACACGAAGTAAAAGCACCAAAACACAAAGATACTAAGCGCTTGGGTCGTGGTATTGGTAGTGGTAGCGGTAAGACATCTGGTCGTGGTACCAAAGGTCAAAATTCACGTACAGGTGGTGGTGTAAAGATTGGCTTTGAAGGCGGACAAACAAAGTTGAGCAGACGATTACCAAAAGCTCGTGGCTTTACTGCTATTGCTCCAACTGCATATCAAATAATTACCCTAGATCAGCTGGAAAAGATTGGCAAGTCATCTGTTGATAAGACCGTACTAGCAACAGCTGGTATGATTAGCGTCAAAAAACCTGTAAAACTATTGAGTAATGGTAGTTTGAAAACAAAGGTTACTGTTACAATAGATGCAGCCAGTAAGAGTGCCATTAAGGCCGTTGAAGCTGCCGGTGGTACAGTAATTCTTCCGCAAGTAGCTGTAAAAGAAACGAAAGAAACCCGCAAACAAGCGAGAGCAACTGCTAGAAGTACTGAGCAAAAGTCGGAATCTTCTCCAGCCAAAGCATAGAAATATTACCGAATAAAGGAGGGAAATATGAATACAGCGCTTTTTACGCAAATGTATAAAAACAAAGATTTGCGACGACGACTGATTATCGTGATCGCAATTCTTGCGGTATATAGTCTCCTTTCTCATATTCCCGTACCTGTCCCTGACACCGCAAAATTACAAAGTTTTTTACTCAAACTTTTCCAGAGCAATCCACTTCTTGGCTTTGCCAATCTATTCACTGGTGGAGCACTGAGTAGCTTTTCTATCTTACTGATGGGGCTGGGGCCGTATATCAATGCCTCAATTATCATTCAGCTACTAGGACAAGTGGTACCACAGCTTGAGGCACTCAAAAAAGAAGGTGAAGCCGGACAACAGAAACTCAATTACTACACTCGTTTGCTCACCCTGCCCTTAGCACTCATTCAATCAGTCGCTATGATTACACTGGCCAGAACTCTCTCACAGCAAATTGCTGGCGTAGACCTTATTGGTAGCCCCAATGTGTATCAGTGGATACTCATGATATCAGCTATCACTGGTGGCTCGATGCTACTCATGTGGCTGGGTGAAATTATAACCGACAAAGGAATAGGTAATGGTATATCTATTCTAATCTTGGCAGGTATAGTGTCACACCTACCAACACAGCTAGCACAACAGGTCAGTTTAGCTCAAGCTGATACTGCTAAGATCTTTACATTTGGATTCTTTGTTCTGATAATAGTAGCAGTAGTGTTCTTTGTAGTGATGCTCAATGAAGGTCAACGAAATATACCTATATCATATGCGCGCCGTATTGCTGGCGACTCGCGCTATGGCGGAGTTGACTCGCATTTACCTATCCGTTTGATCACCGCAGGAGTGATTCCAATTATTTTTGCTCTGGCATTCTTATCTCTCCCAGGTTTTCTTGGGCAGTTATTTGCAAATGCTAAATCTGCATGGATTGCCCATACAGCCACTTGGTTACAAACTACTTTTCAGCCCAACAAGCCAGTCTACACCGCTACGTACTTTGTACTAGTCGTTGCTTTCACTTACTTCTACACCTCCATTGTATTCAAACCAGATGAAATTGCCGAGAATCTGCAAAAACAAGGTGGGTTTATACCGGGTATTCGCCCGGGTAAAGAAACCAGCAGGTATCTGAAGAAAATTATTACGAGACTGACTCTATTTGGAGCTCTTGCCCTAGGATCACTTGCAGTGTTTCCATTTATCATTGAAAGTATATTCAAAACATCTAACTCACTACTTAGTATAGGCGGCACAGGGCTTTTGATTATTGTAGCCGTGATTATAGAGACATTAAAACAAATCGAGTCACGCGCTCTCATGGCTACGTACGAGCAATATTAAAGTTGGATATATATGATAAAACTTCAAAAAAAGTCTTTACAAGCCAACCAAGAACGTCTATAATACTAACCTGATACGCATTCTCATGACAACAACAAAGGAAGTAATTGAAGTTGAAGGCACAATCGTTGAAGCATTACCGAATGCCAACTTTAAAGTGCAGTTAGAAAATGGCCATGAAATACTGGCTCATATTTCTGGCAAGATGAGAATGCATTATATTAAAATACTACCCGGAGACAAGGTGACTGTAGAAATGACGCCATACGATCTCAATAAGGGTAGAATAACCTATAGGCATAAGTAACAAATTATGAAAGTACGAGCTGGAGTTAAGAAAATGTGCGTTAAGTGCAAGATAGTTCGCCGCCGCGGTCGAGTAGCGGTTATTTGTGAAAACCCTAAACATAAACAAAGACAAGGGTAATATGGCACGTATAGCTGGAACAAACATTCCCAATGAGAAACGAGTTGAAGTAGCTTTGACATATGTCTATGGTATTGGCATCGTCACAAGCAAGAAGACTCTCGAAGCAGTCAAAATCAACCCTGATACACGTGTAAAAGATCTTAGTGAAGAAGATCTCCTAAAGATTCGAGAATACATCGACAAAAATCTCAAAGTAGAAGCCGATCTTTCTCGAGAAGTAAGTGGTAATATCAAGCGTCTCAAAGATATCAAAGCATATCGTGGTCTTCGCCACAGTGCTGCTTTGCCAGCAAGAGGTCAGCGCACTAAGACCAATGCTCGTACCAAGCGTGGTAAGCGAGTAACCGTAGGCTCTGGACGTAAGAAATCAGCAGAAAAGACATAATCGAAACTAATTAGGTATATACAACAATGGCAACAGCAACAAAAACTCGAAGAAAAAAAACCAAGCGTAATCTACCCAAGGGTACGGTGCACGTTCAGGCTACATTTAACAATACTATTGTTAGTATCACTGACGACGGTGGTAATGTTGTGACCTGGAAGTCATCTGGCTCAGCCGGATTCAAAGGTAGCCGAAAGAGCACTCCATATGCTGCACAGATTGCTGCAGAAAAAGCCATTGCTCAAGCCAAAGACCTTGGTCTTACCAAAGTTGATGTAATTATTAAGGGTATTGGATCGGGCCGTGAGTCAGCTGTTAGAGCACTTATGGCTTCAGGAGTTGCTATTAATAGTATCAAGGATGTTACTGGCATACCTCACAACGGCTGTCGTCCAAGAAAGGCACGAAGGATCTAATTATGGCACGTAATCTTACCCCAATTGTAAAACAATCACGACGTGAAGGTGTTGAATTACACCCTAAGGCTGTAAAAGTCATGGCAAAACGACCGTATGGCCCGGGTCAACACGGACAAGGTCGTCGCAGTAAGCCAAGTGATTACTCGCTCCAGCTACGAGAAAAGCAAAAAGTAAAGCGCATGTATGGTATTCTTGAGCGTCAGTTTCGTAACTACGTACATGAAGCTGAGCGCCAAAGCGGTGTAAGTGGTGAAACTCTACTAAGACTTCTTGAAACCCGACTTGACAATACCGTGTATCGCTTAGGCATTGCTCCTAGTCGACAGTCGGCCAGACAGCTTGTGACGCACGCCCACATTACACTTAATGGCAAGAAGGTAGACATTCCATCTATCCAGGTGAGTGTGAAAGATGTGATTGGTATACGACCTAGTAGTCAGAAGAATGAATACTTCAAGCAAGTAACCGAAACCATTCAGGCCAATACCATTTCAGCTAGTTGGCTCAGCTTTGATCCCAAGAAAATGACCGCCCAAGTCACTGGGCAACCAACTCGTGAAGAGTTAACTGAAGAAATAGACGAACAATTGATTATTGAATATTATTCACGCTAATAAATAACGAAGGAGTTACAGAAGTGTTATACGACATCAACCTACCAGAGATAAATGAAGTTCATAGCGAAGGCAATAGTGCAACTTTTGAAGTTGAGCCACTATACCCTGGTTATGGTATGACTCTTGGCAATGCCATGCGTCGAGTATTACTATCTAGTCTTGCAGGCAGTGCAATTACTGGCGTGAAGATTGAAGGTGTAAGTCACGAATTTTCTGCTGTACCTGGCGTGAAAGAAGATGTGATTGAAATTATTCTCAATCTTAAGCAAGTTCGTTTTGCTAACACTCATGAAGAGCCAATTACTATTTCACTCAAGAAGACTGGCAAAGGTGATGTGACTGCTGCCGATATCAAAGCTGTTGCTGGTGTAGAAGTATCTAACCCCGAGCTAGTGATTGCTACTCTTGATAACGCCAAAAGCAAACTAGAAATGGATCTGCACATTGAGCAGGGCCGTGGTTATGTAGCTGTTGAAAGCCGAGCCAGCGAAAAGCTTCCTGTTGGAATGATTGCTATTGATGCTATCTATACCCCTATCAAGCGCGTACGATACAGTGTTGAAAACACCCGCGTTGGTCAAATGACCAACCTTGATAAACTTATACTAGAAGTTGAGACCGATGGTACCGTCTCACCGAGTGACGCTGTCAAACAATCAGCTGAGATTCTTGTAGGTCACTTCCAGGTACTTGCTGGTCATGACGTAGTAAGTGTCGGCTCTGGTGGTATTGTGACTGCTGCAGAAAAACAAGAAGCCGATATGGCACAAATCTCTATTGACGAAGTCAATTTCAGCCCTCGCACTACCAACGCTCTTATGAACAATGATATTAAAACTATCAAAGAAATTATGGAGCTCAAGCCTACTGAGCTAAAAGAACTGAAAGGTTTTGGACAAAAAGCTTATGAAGAAGTGCTTGAAAAGCTTGATGAACTTGGTGTAAATAGTGTTGACGCTGAAGGAGACGAGGAGTAAGTCATATGCATCGTCACGCCTACGCTAGTCGTAAACTCTCACGTGCTGCCGGTCCTCGCCGGGCGCTTTTGCGTGGCTTACTTGATAGCTTGATCTTGTATGAACGAATTGAGACTACCGAGTCAAAGGCCAAAGAGCTCGCTCCGTATTTTGAGCGTCAAGTAACCAAGGCTAAGCAGCAGACACTATCTGCATATAGAGCTATCATGGCCGAAACTATCAACCCAATCGCCGCACAGAAGCTCAATTATGATCTAGTCAACGGTTTTAAGAGTCGCAATGGTGGCTATACTCGTATTATTAAGACCGGTGCTCGATTAGGTGATGGTGCCCCAATGGCTGTTATCGAGCTCGTATTAGACGAAGACTATGTGGCAAAAGATAAGAACGCCAGCAATGCAAAGACTGAGCCTAAGAAGGCTACTACAAAGCCCACTGCTAAGGCTAAAACTACCAAGACCAAGTCAACAGCCAAAGTAACCACTAAAA
>CAYNHH010000044.1:0-6580 GCA_964397085.1 uncultured Candidatus Saccharibacteria bacterium | reverse complement strand
TGTCGGTAGCGTTTTTCAACATCCTTAAATCCTTCATGCATATCTGGTAGTGGGCGCAAGCTTTTACTCAGTAGCACAAGAGATGTTGCAAGTACACTTATTTCACCACGCTGAGTTTTACCAAGCTCGCCATTCACTTGTACAAAGTCACCAGCATCGAGCAGGCGAAGTTGTGTAAAATCGAGCTGATTAAGCTTACTATCTGCACTAAATGTTTTTTTATTGATAACCGCTTGAATCTTGCCCGACTCGTCTGTAACATCAATAAAGCTCATCCCACCCATGAGTCGAATACTTGTAATCCTACCAAGGGCACTAACTGAATTACCTTCTTTGGTATCAAAACTCTCTACCAACACTTTGTTAACATCTGTTCGAGTTCCTGTTTGTGGATAGGGGTCAATGCCAGCGTGTTTTAACTCGCTAAGCTTTCGTAACCTTTCATCTCTAAGTTCTTTTATATTTGCCATAGTCTCTTCATTATACTTTCTTCAGTGTTTTCTTGCAAAGAGCAAAAAAGCGCGCCATTATCAAAAGCGCGCGCTTTTTATACTGTCTTCAAGAATGTTCTAAACAACCTTGGTAATCTTATAAGTAATTGTCCCGGCTGGAACTTCTACATCAGCCATATCACCTACCTTTTTACCGAGTAGAGCCTTACCAATAGGTGACTCGTCAGAAATCTTTCCTGTGTCAGGATCAGCTTCGGTACTGCCCACAATGTGAAATACTTGATTGCCGTTATCTAAATCAACATGCACTTGTGAGCCAACAATTACTGATTCTCCGTTACCTTTCTTCATAGGTTTTGCGTGCTTGAGAATGTTATTGATTTCTGCAATTCTCCCTTCAATAAAAGCTTGTCGATCTTTGGCATCATCCCAACTAGCATTTTCGCTAAGATCGCCAAAATCTTTTGCCTCTTTGAGCGCACGGGCAACTTCTTTGCGCTTATTCTTTGTAAGATCTTCAAGCTCAGCTTGTAGGTCTTTGATACCATCTGGTGTTAAATAAAAATCTTGTTGTGTCATAGTGTATCCGTATCTCCTTTTTATCATCCCTCCCAAGAAAAATGACCCTCCTCATATGTATGTTCATAAGAGTTTAGGTCTGTCTCGAGCGATAGACTTATATTGTCTGTCGTTTGTTTTTATTCTCTCAAATTCACCTATGACTGTCAAGCAAATATGACCCTAAAATACTCTATAATTTAATTTCTTGGCGTACTAAAATACCACTTCAATATTTCCTTACTTGCAGGAACAGCAAATTCAGCACCTTCTCCGGAGTTTTCAATAAGAACAACCATTGCGATCTTTGGATTGTCAGCTGGTGCATATGAAGTAAACCAAGCATGCGATTTTGTACGTGGATTTTTACCATCGAAGCCCTGTGAACTTGTTTCAGCTGTACCGGTCTTGCCAGCAACCTTAACTGGCACTTCACGCTTGATACTACAACAAGCCGTTCCAGATTCAACCGCTCCTTCCATTCCTTGCTGTACTAGTCGGATATTATCTGATGATGCAATATTTGCCATTACTACTTCAGGTGAGATTACTCGCACAGTAACACCTTGATCGTTACGCACTTCTGAAGCAAAGTGTGGCTTCAAAAGTGTACCACCATTTGCAATTGCCCCAGTGGCCATTACAAGTTGCAGTGGTGTAGCCCTCATGTCTCCTTGTCCAATGGAAATATTATAAGTATCACCCACAGACCAAGGCTCATTCGAATATTTCTTTTTGGCATCAGGGGTAGGTACAAATCCAGGTGCTTCGCCCCCTACATCAGAGCCAGTATTAGAACCAAACCCAAAACGTTTGTACCAATCAGTGAGTTTTTTGGGTCCTAAACCCTTAAAACTTTCAAACCCGCCGCCAACAGTATAGTAATAAATGTCTGAGCTCCAGGTGAGTGCTCGTAAAACATTAACTACCCCAAGACCTTCTGGCTTCCAACCTTTGAAGGTATACACTATCGAGGGGTTATATTGATTTGGGACATCTATCTTGCCCTTATCCAGAACAGTCGTATTTGCATTAACAACACCTTCTTGAAGGGCGGCGATTGAGATGAATGGCTTTATTACCGACCCAATAGGATACCCACCAGAAGCCACACGATTGAATAGTGGCTTACTTGGATCGTTGAGAAGTGCATCATATTGAGTTTGTGAAATGCCTTTTGCAAACAAGTTGCCATCATAAGTAGGGTAGTTTACCGCCGCAAGTACTTGCCCATTTCTGGGGTCAATTGCAATTGCTGCCCCGGCCTTACTGCCAGCCCCTTCCACAGTAGTCTTCAATACGGACTGCATCTGATCTTCTAGCCCTTTATCGACACTCAATATCAGACTATCTCCAGCTTCAGGCTCTATCCTCGCCAGAGAACGTATCGGTAAACCAGTTGCGTCTACCTCAGTTTGTTCTTTTCCATATTTACCACGAAGATCTGCCTCATATGATTTTTCTAGTCCTGTTTTACCAATAGAATCAACAGGTCGGTAATCAGGATTTTCTTGATACTCCTCAGCGGAAATACGACCTATATAACCCAAGAATGGTGCCAAGCTACCACCATCAAGGTATTCTCGAGCAGGATTAGTATCTACGGTGTACCCCACCAAATCACTATGTCGCTCTTCTATATTTAATGCTTGATCACGAGATATATTTTCTGCAACAACGACTGGCAGGCTATAGCGCAAACCCTTAGCTTCAATCGTAGTCTGTATTTCAGATGCTGACTTGCCTGTTAATTCAGCCAATAGTGTGTAACCTTGCGAACGTTTGGTCTTGTCTGATGGAAGTTGCGCAGGTATTACGTCAAGATCAAAGCGGGCGTTATTTCTCGCAAGAATTACCCCGTTGCGATCATATATTGCACCTCTTGGTGCAGCAATAGCCGTTGTGCGCACACGATTACCACTTGCCAACAAACTATTTTGACGGCCAGTAATGATCTGTAGATAAGCCAAACGACTAAGTAGTGCTAGCGCCAAAGCAAATAATACTATGACGAATACAAAATACATTGGTGAGCGAATAGGGTCTTCAAGTTGGATCTTCTCATCACTACCAGCCATAATTGCTGCCGACCAATCCTCACTTTGACGCATGCGACGTTCTTTTTTGGATACACGAAATCCATACGCCCTATCATAAAAATCACCAAAAATATTCATATCTGAAACCCTATTTTAGTACCCATGATCGTGATTTTTTGAAACTCATCTTCGAGCGCATTATTGACACAGAGATAAGATATACTAATGATGCCCATACTATAGAATAACCAACTTGCAGTAATAATTGTGACCCAAAATTCCTCACTTCAGACAAGTGATCGATTGAAAAAACACTCACGAACTGCAAAAAATTATACAGCACTACAAGTAAAGCAGCCATCAATACAACAACTGCCATGGTCTGTGTCCTCTCGCCCAGCCGCAGTACCAGCTTACAAAATAATACTACAAACAACAAAAATGATATATTTAAGCCAAAGTACCGCCCACTTGCAGAGTCAAGCACAACGCCACTAAGTAATGCCATATATAGCAATTGTTCAGTGGGTAGAAAAGCAGAAAATACAACAAGAGTCACAAGACATAGTGGAAAAATTACCGTAAGAAATGCAAAGTTTTGCCCAATAGAAATCTGCAAAATAAGAGAGAGTATCAAAAACAACCAAAAAAGAGCGGTTTTCATTGTCGCAATCCTGTCACCACAAATACCAGCTCAAGAGAATTCAAATCAACCAGTGGTTTCACACTAGCTGACTGAAATATTGCATTATCTGCTCTACTCACAGCCTCAACACTGCCAATCAATATGCCTTGTGGTACAAGACCAGACCCGGCAGTGATAATTTGCTCACCTTGTGACAAAGTCTCACCCTGAGCAACCTTTTCAAAGACATAGCCCTGTCCAATTTGACCACGTATAATACCTTGAGCTCTTCCATCTTGGCCAACTGCGCGAATTCGAAATTCTGGGTCATTTACTAAAAATACTTTTGAGCTAAAATCATTGATCTCATCGATAGTACCAATAAGTACACCGCTACTCATTACGGCTTGACCCTTCTTGATATTGCTAGACTTACCTTGGTCAATAGTAATAAAGCGACGTGTATTGTCAGGGTCAACGCTCACCACTCTCGCCGGTGTCAGCTCAAAGTTAAGACGCGAATTAAAATTGAGTTGTGCTCTCAATAGATCATTCTCTCGCGCAGCTTCTTTAAGAGCACTAAGCTGTTGACGTAAGCTTAAATCTTCAACCCTTAAGTCCTTATTTTCTTTATTCAGGGCAGTAATTGAGGTCAGAAATTTATATTGATCACTAATTGTATTTCTAACACGAATTATACCAGCACCCAATGGATTGCCTACTTGATCAGAAACTAATCGAAAAGGCCAAATTACACCAGTAAGTTTCATAATGATGATAACCAAAGCAATCGCGCAAACAATCACAATAGGAACCAACAGTTGTTTTCTCATAGACTAACTACACCTCCTGATTAGTATGGAACTTTCTCATATTGAGTAGTCACAAGCACATCTTTCAAGCTATCAAGATCCTCGAGCACCATTCCAGTACCACGCACAACTGCAGTCAACGGATCTTCAGACACATGAACCGGCATTTTTGTCTGAGCTGCCAGCAACACATCAAGACCACGTAGTAGTGCGCCGCCACCTGCCAAGTACACGCCTTTATCCATAATATCTGCGAGTAACTCTGGCGGAGTTTCTTCGATAGTATGCTTTACGGCATCGACAATTGCTCGCACACTCCGCGCCAATGCTTTTCGTACTTGATCAGAGTCAATAGTCATTTCTTTAGGTAGGCCAGTAATCATATCACGACCACGTATTGGAGCTTCAAGTACTCTGTCGAGTTTAGCAGCTGAGCCTATATTAATTTTGATTGTCTCTGCAGTTCTTTCACCGATTTGCAAACTAAACTCTTCTTTTGCGTAAGCGATAATATCGTCAGTAAGTTCATCGCCAGCAATACGAATAGACCGGCTAGACACAATACCGCCAAGACTTATCACCGCCACCTCTGAGGTACCACCACCAATATCTACTATCATTGAGCCAGCTGCATCATGTACAGGCAATTCACTACCCACAGCGGCCGCCATAGGCTCTTCTATCAAGAATGCCTGGCGAGCACCAGCATTGGTAGCAGCATCTTCAACAGCCCGTTTTTCTACCTCAGTCACACCAGATGGTATACCAATCACTACTCGTGGGCGTGGAAACAACACAAACGATTCCTTATGTACTTTTTCAATAAAATATTTCAGCATTTGCTCAGTAATTTCAAAGTCACTTACCACACCATCTACCAAGGGTCGAGTTGCAACAATATTGGCCGGTGTCTTACCTACCATACGTTTGGCCTCATCGCCAATCGCCAATATCTGCTTGTTCTTGGTATTGATAGCTACTACTGAGGGTTCATTAATAACAATGCCCTTACCCTTTACATACACCAAAGTATTGGCCGTACCAAGGTCAATACCAATATCGTGACTAAAATTACCCAAAATTGAATTAATCATTACTACTAGTGTAACAAGCCAATTGATCTGTTGCTAGTGGTTTTGCGATGTCGCAACGAAAATATTTGAAACAGAGCGTAGAGTTAACACCAAAACAGGTTTTTGTATATCCAAGCTTGAGACTTACTTAACTATGCCGGCAAGTACAACAAAGGCCATGAGATTATTGATCATATGCAGAAATATCCCAGGTATGATACTTTTGAGTCGAATATAGAAAAAGCTCAATACTATCCCAAGTAAGAATGTGTAAATCATCACATTTATTTGCATGTGAAGAATTGCAAATACCCCACTTGATATAAGTACACCCAGCAGCCATCCGTACCGCTTTGCCACAGCGGGCAAGATCAAGCCTCTAAAATATACTTCCTCAAGTATTGGCGCCACAACCACTGTAGCAACAAAGCTAATCGCTAAGCCTATGCCTTTGTGTCCAAATTCAAAACCTGTGTCTTGCGCCTGATTGACATCTACTGACGGTAAAAGTACCGTAACAAGTAAGAATACTCCGGCCACAAAAAAACTAAATAGTATCAAGCCAAGAAATATATATAGTAGTGCTTTCCAGATAGAAAATTTACGAAAACCCAAGTCACCAAGACTCAAATTATATTTACGCATGAGCCACACCACCATGCTCATCTCTACCACGATTACCGCTAGTTCAAATCCAAGATTCACAACAAAATCATTACTCTTAAGAGTCTCACGAACTAGTTGGGGCAGAATTCCAAAGTGACTTAGCGCGATTAGTACAATAAAAATTGCCAATGGAATAATAAATGTTGCCAAGAACATTTTAAGCACATCACGCACACCCCACGGCACTCTAGCAATTGCAATATCTTTACGCATATTATCTCAAACGAACAATATCGCTAATACTTATCACTATCATCAAAGCAATAAGAGCAACAAAACCAGCAATATGCACTAGGTTTTCGCGCTCGGGCGTAATCTTTACACCTAGCTTACGTAGTATCAGTACAAACTCTCG
>CAYNHH010000043.1:0-7079 GCA_964397085.1 uncultured Candidatus Saccharibacteria bacterium | reverse complement strand
TGAGTACAAAATTTAAGGCTTCGCGAGAGTCATTGTCGCTAGTACCTACACAAATGATTGAATTTAAACTTGCCGCCAGAGCGTTCTCAAAAATTTGCTCTATATCATTACGAAATTCTTCAAAATGAATATGGGCATGAGTATCTACTAACATTACTCTTCCAGGCGAGGAAATAGTATTCCTACTGAGTTATCTACTTTGCCCTCTGAAAAAGTTTTAAGAATTTTTTCTGATGTGTCAGGCAAGAATGGCTGCAGAGCTGTAGCTATTGCTATTATCTCAGCAACAAGACTGCTTAAGAAAATTATTGTGTTTGCTAAGTCTGTCTTCGCTAGCTCCCAAGGTTTATTTTCTTCAATAGCACCATTAAGTTCTGTTAATCGAGTAAACAAACACTCTAAATACTTATCAAAATGTCGGTCTACAATATAATCCTCTAGGTTCCCAAGTGGCTTTGGTGCTATCGATTGGTCGTATTGAGAATCGTTGTATTTAGTAAGCATTGCAGCAGTACGAGATACGAGATTGCCGAGCGTATTTGCGAGCTCAGAATTGTAGAGCACATCGAATCTATGCTGAGAAAAGTCTCCATCAGTACCAAAAGGTATCTCTCTTAGCAAATAGTAACGTAATGGATCGTTGCCATATTTTTCTACAAGCACTAGAGGATCAACGGCATTACCTAGACTTTTACTAATCTTATCTCCATTGATTGTGAAAAATCCATGAGCAAACACTTGTGTGGGAATTTCTAGCCCAGCACTCCACAGCATCGCTGGCCAGTATATACAGTGAAACTTGATGATATCTTTTCCTACAATCTGCAAGTCAGCAGGCCACCACTTACTAAATTCATCAGTGCCATACCCAGCTGCAGTCACGTAATTGAGTAAAGCATCAAACCAGACATAGGCAACTTGAGTATCATCAAATGGCAAGGTAATGCCCCAGGTTTGACTTTCACGACTTATACTAAAATCTTCTAGACCCTTGGTTTTGATAAAAGAAAGTATTTCATTGCGTCGTGATTCAGGCTGAATAAATTTAGGGTTATCTTCAATATAACGTAGTAACTGATCTTGATATTTTGATAATCTAAAAAACCAATTATCTTCTTTGATATGGTCTGGAGCCTTGTTGTGATCAGGACAAAGTCCGTCGACCAAATCTTCTTCTTTCATAAAAGCTTCGTGACCAACACAATACAAGCCTTCATATACTCCTTTGTAGATATCGCCCTTGTCATACACACGTTGCAAAATATCTTGCACGGCTAATATATGATCTTTGTCGGTGGTGCGGATAAAGCGATCATAAGTAATGCCAAGAGTATCAAAAATATTTTGCCATTTTTTGGCTGTCTTTTCTGTATAAGCTTCTGTGGTTTCTCCGGCAATACCCGCAGCATTAATAGTCTTTTGTGAATTCTCATCAGTCCCTGTCACAAACAATACATTATTCTTACCAAGTTTTTCTCGGTAATATCGCGCAACAACATCTGCAGCTATAGTAGAGTAGGCGTGACCAACGTGTGGCACATCATTGATGTAATATATTGGGGTGGTTACATAGAATTTATTTTTTGCTTGGCTTGTCATCATCTTCTTTCTGCCCTGGTGCCTTAGTAAGCGTTAAGACTGGCTTGGTATTGAGGTCATCAAAATCGTCTTCTGGATGTTTACGATGCTTTTTTCTCGTCTTGGATTTTACCACTAAAGCGACTACTATTCCAGTAATAATGAGCAGTCCAAGCCATTGCGGCCAGCTCTGGACTGGAACCTTTGTGCTGGCTAGAATTAGTGAGTCACCATTTGTTTGAGTAAAATCAGCATTTAATACACCAAAGGCTGTCGCACCAAATACTGGAATATAGCTAGATACTTTTTGCTGTGGTGCTAGTGATCCTAATACAATAGTACTTACCTGTGAGCCTTGCCGTGTTCGCAGTTGATAATTATCGCCAGCCGAGCTACTGGGCGCTTGCACATTAATTTTTAAGAGAGCAAGAAAAGGTAACAGTAGCCATTTTTGAGCAACTAGCTTCCCATCTGGCAGGAGATTTGGTGGCGATGCCTTATACTCAATTGTGGTGTTCTCATATTGATAATTAGTATCTTGACCATTTTGCATCACAGGTGCGGGTGAGTTGTCACTAGCCCCCCATATGGCAAAAGCCATATGATCTAGATCACTTGAGCCAAAGTTACTAAACTTCTCATTCCATGTAGGGTCAAGATTCATCCAGCCAACACCAGGTACATAGGCTTGTACCCATGAGTGGAGTGAATCACTTACTGAGCTAGACTGTTTCAAGCTACCAGAGTACCCATAGCCAACTGGCATTCTTGCTGGTATGTCGACAGCCCGTAATAAACTAATAGTCAGATCTGAGTACTCCAGACAAACTGAATTGGTAGGGTTTTGTAAGGTTTTTAGACCCCCTTGGCGAATGTTGTATTTGATCTTATCACTATTGTAAGACAGATGATCTACTACAAAGTTATTAATTGCCCTAACCTGCTCGGCTACAGTCGTTTTCCCTTTAGTAATTTCTTTGGCTTTGGCAACTATCTGTGGATTGTCAGCAGGCCAATACTTTTGTGCTGAAGTGTATCGACTCACCAGCTCTTTTGGGATCTCGGCAGGTGTTCCGCTAGCTGCCAAATTGTAATCGAGATAAGAAACTATTCCGATTACATCCGTTTTGACTGTGACTGTAGTCTTAGGAGGTACTTCGTAGTCTGCTAAGATGTTTCCATCTTGATCTAGCCTAGTGGATTTGGGTTGTGGATCAAGTTTTTGCACAATTATTTGCTGGCCACTTGTGGTGGGTGGTAAAGTCACGGTAAATGTACTCCCAAAGCTTGAGCTATTTTTCAAAGGAAAATTAAAATTCACTTGGTAAATAGTATTGTCGCCGAAGACTAGCAGGGCAGTTTTTTTGAGTGCTTCTTTATCTCTAAAAGAGTACCGTTGTTGACCATTCTTCACACCTTGGTTGATAGGCCTTACACCGGTGGTATGTAAGCTACCAAAATTTTCTGGTACGAACAATTCAATTGAGTATTTATCACTGCCTTCTTGAGGGATAGCAGGAATAGTAACGGTGTGAGCGCTACCCTTGGTCTCAACAAGCTTAGCTGTATCGTAACTTACCACAAAGCCCCATGTAGAATTTTGGCCTATTGTACGGCGTGGGAAATTTATACTCACCTCTACATAGTCATAGCTATACCCAGATTGATCAGAAGTTTTCTTAGTAGTAGTGAAGGGTATACTTGTACCATCAGCATATTCTACAGAGATATTTTTTGCGTCATCTACAGGTGTAGATAGCTGAATACTTTGCAGGTAACGGTTGCCTGAGTTATTGCTAACAGTATACAGCTCCTCCACCCGGGTATTTGCATCGCTAGTGACTCGATAAGTGGCAGCTACATTATAATTAAAATCTGCAGATGCCTTGCTATGCCATGGGATAGCCAGAAGTATTAGTACCATTCCCAAAAAAAGCGCAAGGCTAGCTCGCCAGCGTCGTCTTCTATTTGGTGGTAAGTTCATATGCTTATTTTACCACAAGCTTATGAGTAATAAGATAGCGTTAATGCTACATCAATTCGACAAATGTATCGTAAATTAACTTCCATTGTGCGAATGTGAGTTCTTGTGCACGCGCAGATTCGGGAATGCCGGCTTTGATGAGAAGTACACCCACTTCTCCTGCATTCATTCTTAATCCACCAGCAAGACTATTGCGAATAGTTTTTCGCTTCTCTCCAAAACCAGCTTTGACGAGTCGCATAAATTTCTGAGGATCTACATCTAGTAGCGGTCGACTTAAACGGGTGAGTCGCAGAATTGCCGAATCTACCTTGGGAGGTGGCTGAAACTTATCTTTTGTTACTGTTGCTATATATTCGGCCTTGGCATACAGCTGAACACTCACAGCAAGGACAGACATCTGTCCAGACTGAGCGCAGATTCGCTCTGCTACTTCTTTTTGTATAAGTAAGACGAGTTGCTTAGGAGGATTGGTTGACTCCATGAGTAGACGCACAATTGCCGATGTCAAATAATATGGGATATTAGCAACCACTATATAGTCTTTAGGTAGCTCACGCAGATCAAAGCTCATAATATCGGCTTGTACGATATCAACATTCTCTTGTAGTATAAACTGTACCTTGAGTGTAGGTACTAAATCTTCGTCTTTTTCGACAGCAATTACTTTCTTAACTTTTTGTGAGAGTAGCTCTGTAAGCGGCCCGCGTCCGGGGCCAATCTCTAGAACTGTGTCTGTTGGCTCGAGACTGGCTGCATTGATTATGGCTTCTAAGCTTGGTCCGTCAAAAAGCCAGTGTTGACCAAGGTGTTTTTTGGTACCTTTTTTTGATTTAGACATAAGTTACCTAAGGAATCGTCCGCAAAGCGGCCACGGACTAGCCCCTCGGGCCTTGTAGGTTGCAAAGGCCTTGGCATCTTGTACTTCTGGTGGAGCATCTGCGGGATCGCGATATCCTCCATAATTATTCCATGTACTGTAGTCAAACTGATAAGCGCCACGATAGGCAGGGTTACGCTTATTGGCATAATTACCGCCACTCTCGCAAAATCTAAGTTTGGCCCAACCTTCAGCATTACCAACGCTAGCTGGCCCTACGACCACAACTTTTGGCTTTGCCTCGAGAGTTACTTTTTCTTCAAGAATTTGTCTTGCTTGTTCTACTCCGTCTTGTTCTGTTAGTAAGAAGCTAAGTATTTTCTTACCTGGTGCGCCAGCATTTTGTACTTCACTATAGCCAACTGCTTTAGTTTCATCTACAGTTTGTACCACCGAAGGGTCAATAGCGACTTCTTGAGTAACTATTCTCTGAGCCAAACGATTGACTGTTATTTTCATATCATTACTCAGTGGTGTCTCGAGCGAGGTACGAACTATATCTTGGGGTTTTATCTCCAGACCTTTTTCCACAAACAATTCACCAACAGTTTTCTTATGAGTTCGAAACTGAAAAGTTTTGCCGGCAAGCACTACGGTAACAGGGGTAGCCCGGTCAATAGAAAGGCGTTGACCTACAGAGCTATCTTGCACAAAGCTATCAACTCTCTCTGTGGTTACTATGTCTTCGGGGTATAATTTTATTCCAGCTTCTTCAATAACTTTTCTGGGGCTTCTATAGCCCGAGGTAGTTGAGATATTCTTACCATTATCTACTACCAAGTAGCTAAATGCTCTGTATACATTAATATTTGTTACGCCTCTTGATACAGTCTGGTCAAGAGCTGGCTCAACTACATCACCCTTACTCAAGGTAATTCCCATCTTGTTTAAGGCTTCGCCAACAGTATTGGCACTTGTGGCTACAGTCTTGTTTTGGCCATCATAATAGACACTCACTAGGTTTTGACCATCTGCAAGTGCGGTGGTACTAGCGGTAAATTGATCATGCGACCAAGCAATGCTAGTCAAAATAAATACAAAAATAAGCCCTGTAACAATCATCCCGCGCTTGATTGTATATGGCTTTGGTTTCTTAACTATTCGTTTTACTCTTGTTGCTCGTTGGATATCCGAGATACGAACTTTCGGTAAAATAACTTCGCCTCACACATTAAACAATAACAATATTTAGCGTTTTTGTTTTTGTTTTACCGTAAGTAGTATTTTATGCTTATGGCTATATAAAGTCAATCTTGACACGCATACATTTTGTGCTCGAAATAAGGTTAGGAAGTTATATATAAAAGTGAGAGTATTATATTTTCTTGACCTTAGCAAAATTTAGATTGAGAGTCTTTTGCCCAACACTTGCAAATCGAATAACTGCTTCAAGCTCATCTATTGCCACCACTTCGCCATTACCAAAACTTTCATGATGCACTTTGTCACCTGAAACTAGTTGGGGTATATCTGCAAATGGCTCATCATCAAAATCTTGATGTGTGTTCTGTGTAGGCTGTTCAAAAGCTGCTCGGCTAGAGCCAGAGTGCTTGACTAAGCCTGCAGGTATCTCAGCAAGAAATCGCGAAGGAACATTATGTTGGGTATTCCCATAAAGGAGTCGTGCGCTTGCGCCCAGCATATACAGTCGTTGCTTAGCACGTGTCATACCTACATAACATAAGCGTCGTTCTTCTTCGAGCTCACTGGGCTCAAAAAATGTACGACTGTGTGGAAATATTCCCTCTTCTAGCCCCACCATAAAGACCGTATTAAATTCTAAGCCCTTGGCAGAGTGTAGAGTCATGAGTGTTACTGCACCATTGGTATCGCGCATACTATCTAAATCTGATATGAGACTAATTTCTGTCAAAAACTCTTCAAGACTAAGACTATCATAGGCTTTGGCTACACTGAGTAATTCGCGTACGTTTTCAACTCGCTCATTAGCACTAATACTGCCATCATCGAGATACTCTAAGTACCCGCTTCGTTTGAGCACTAGCTCAATAAATTCGCTTACTACAAGGGTAGGAGCCTGCTGTTGTAGGCCGGTAATCATCACACCAAACTGCTTAAGGCTACTTACCGCTTTTGCGCCTAGCTCAGTTATATTCTCCGCTTGCACCATACTGTCTAGTAAGGGCAATTCGTACTTGGCGGTATGATCAAAAAACACTTGCAGGCTTTTTTGACCAAGCCCGCGAGGTGGGACGTTGATTATTCTATTGAGTGAGACTTGGTCATTGGGCTGAAATACAAACCTAAGATAAGCTAAGACATCTTTGATTTCTTTGCGTTCATAGAACCGCACGCCACCAATAATTTGATAGGCCAAGCCGTAGCGTAAAAATGACTCTTCGAGTGATCGTGACTGAGCATTAGTACGATACAATACTGCAAAATCGTGTAGACTCAAATGTGAATCATGACGAATTAGTTCTTGAATAGCCTGAATAATGTATCTACCCTCTTCAAGCTCATCATGCACTTGTACAACTTGAATTTTTTCTCCCTCGCCAGCTTCTGTCCAAAGTGTTTTTTCAGACCGAGCTGAGTTTTTTGCTATCACCGCACCAGCAGCATCAAGAATGGTCTGTGTACTGCGGTAATTACGCTCGAGTTTTACGATCTTAG
>CAYNHH010000042.1:0-7115 GCA_964397085.1 uncultured Candidatus Saccharibacteria bacterium | reverse complement strand
TTGCTACAATATAAGATAGCTTTAATACCATAAGAGTTTTGTGAGATATGGCAACAAAAACCAGCCCAGAGATTAATCCAGATGAACTACTCCAAGAGGGTGGTGGTCTTCGAGAACCTGAGGATATGCCTATAAGCCCAACTACTACGGGTTCGCAAAAAGAAAGAATGGGATACAACTCTGACAATCTAAATACAAGTGGTAATCCTACCCTTGATGCTATGGCTAAAGGCGCGGGCAAAGAAGGGAGCAATAGCGACAAGGCTCATGAGGCCTTTAGGCAAGGCCTAAAAGCAGCGGGGAGTGGTGGCAGTAGTGGTGGCGGCGCATCGGGCGCAGGTGGAGCTCCTGGTGGTGGCAAAATTCCCGGTGCAGGTAGCGGGCCAGTCAGAAAAGCCGACAAGGAAGCGGAAGAAAAAAAGGGTAATGCAGAAAAAGATGTTGATGCAGCCGCAGAAGCAGGCTTAAACTATGTGGCTCCGGGAGCTGGGGTAGTCCTAGAAAAAGTTGGTGGTGTAAGAGGTGCACTCAAATATTCTGCAATTGCGATACTTGTAATTGTAGCACCTATAATCATCTTTATTGCTTGGGTCTTAAATGAAGGTGCTTGGGGTGCACTTACTCATGTACTTACAGACAAAAAAACTCGAGAGTTTGCCTTACAAATTGCTGATAATTGGTCACAGAACAATGGCCTAGTAAATGGTGCGGTTAATGTTGCTGAGAAACTTAATGACCTTACTCTTCATGAAAATGGCAACACTGCAATTGCAGTAGAACCAGCCGTAAAACCAGAGCCTGGCTCTATTGAAGAAAAGTTTCAAAAGATTGACTGGGCAAAATCTCAATTCCAAACGCTTGGTAAAGATGATTGTAGGTACGACTTCGAACTTCAAAAAGTAACCAATAGTGAAGGTAAAGTAAGAAGCATACCAAAAGCCGTCAAAGACAAGCAGACCGGCAAGACTACTCCTGTTGATCAGTTAGATAGTAATACCGCAGCCGGCTACTGCATCGCGCAAAAATATCCCATCTATAATATGCTATGGCGACAACCCACAGCTAGAGCACTGAACAAAAAAGCCAATGTATATCTGAATTACGCCGCACCAAAAGACTCAAAAGATATAGAGGGTGACAACACTGAAGTAGATAAATATGTCTATGACAAAACAATCACTCGAGTTGCACCAACACCAAAAGATTCACTAGATTTCGGGCCTTTTGTTGAAGATATTAATGCAATTGAACGCCAATATGCTTTTGAGGTAAAACAATGGAACGACACACATCCTGGAGATCAAATCCCGTTTGATGAGAATAAGCGCGATATACCAAAAGGTATGCAAAAGATGTTCGATGATATGAAAGATGGTAAAAGCCCTTACGAAATCAAGGTACAAGATTATGTAAATGTACCTACTAAAGATACTAGTAACGGGTCAGCAGTGGTTCCAACAGGGATAGCACTAAGTATTTGCCCATACGTGTATGCTTTCTTAGATACCGGTAACGACAATCAAGAGAGGGCTGTAGCAGCTGCGCATAATGCTCGTTTAGCTATAGAGAGTAGACTCTCTGCCGCCGAGAGAGATAGTACAAAGAGTCTTACCCTAACCGATACTCGCAAAGCCGATGCGCTAAGCAATAAAGAAAGTAATGCGAGTATCCAGCAAAATGATAATTGGGCTTCTTCAACAGCCTATAGTATTGATGTATACAATAATCTTAAGGGTGAACCAATGAACCCAGAGGGTACTCATAATACCGCGTATAATGTCGCTCTCAACTACAAAAGTGCACCAATGAATAATATTAAAAAAGCATGTCCACTTATTTCTGAAGCTGGAAAAGTTAATAATCAGAGTGATGGTATTTTTGGTAGTATTTTTAACTCTTTTGCTAACCTATTCCAGAATTTAACTCAAGAGACAGGTAAAGATGGAAATCAAATAATGGTTGAGGGGTATGATGACCTTAAGAAAGAAATTGTAAAAAAATCTACAGGGGTATTTACAAGTCCATCAGACTTTGGTCTCGAACAAATTATAACTTCCTATGTACGTACTGGCTCATCTACTGCTGTGAGTGGTCTTGAGCCTGGCCCAAACAACTACAACCGTCAAAGCATGGGGCTAAGACAAATAATGAATGATTATACTATCGGAATAGGTGGTCGTTTCTTAGATGAAACTGAATCAAAAGACTTAGCCATAAGAGCAGATAATCTAGATAGACAACAACAACGAGAAAATGGTATTGCGTTTCGATTGTTTAATACCACCAACATTCACTCGCTTGCCAGTATATTTCAGCAGAATACCCTCACACCCAACACAACAAAGACCGCAGTAATTGGCAGTTTCAAATCATTACTTAACCCATTACGGTCACTTGCTGACATTCATAGCAATCTTACTTTTTACACTACTGGAATAAGAAATAGAGCTTTCGCTGCCGACGTCACTGGTGATGAGTATTTCAAAATAGAAACTGCAGGATTCACACCTAAAGAACTAGCACTTGATCCAGTAGAGAATGCTCATATTATTGATGCTATTAAAAAAGACACTACTCCAGCTACACAAGCAAAAAGAACTAAGCTCACCAACTATGATGCATGCTTTAAAGAAAAAATTCCTACAGCAGTATACTTCGATATAACGCAAAAACCTGTAGTAAATGACAAGGGTTCCATTACTGGCTACAGGGAGTTCTTCACATACTTCCCAGATAAATCTCGTGAATTAGATGCAAATAAAGTACCAAAAAATGATACTCCAGATTCTGCATTCAATAAGTTTGCTGATTGTAAGTTTTTACTTCAAGACGCAAAAGACCTCAATAATCCTGATCAATTACTGGCAATTCGATATCGCCTCTATCTGTACTACAATACCCAACTTGATTATTTAGCCAAACTCAGTAGTGATGAAAGTGATGACAGTATCTATGCCAACGCAGCGGGTGGTGGTAGTAATGGCCCGGGTGGTGGTAGTGCAGAGTGCCAAAGTGCCCAAGGACTGGAAAAAATACCTTGTGAAGGCCTAAAGTACGTTGCTTTAGACTATGATAACTCTCATCATAATGTACGTGCCGAAGGAGTAAAAGTGTATCGTGATCGCTGTACCAATGACAAGCTAGGAACACCAAGTGCGAGTTGTAATATTGACTGCTCAAGCTTTGTAGCTGTAATGCTATATGATGCTTTTGGTATCGCCCCTGACTTTCCTACTGGCCTAGAATTGTTTGTTGGTGGATCTGCCGGCACCGAAGCTGGCAAGATTTTTACTGTCAACGATCAATCACTCTCAAGCAAATTATTCAAAGAAATCAATATAGATACCGAGCTAAAGCCAGGTGATATTGTAACGATGTCAGACCACATGGGAGTGGTAAAATCATTTGATGTTACGACAAAAAAGGCAGAGACTGTAGAATCTACTGGACAAGATGGTCCAGTTAAGTATGATTGGAATAATATTCACCAAGAAGGTTTTAATCGGGCATTCAGATATATTGGCCCTGGGGCACCAAGCTCATGAAACGAATATACCTAATAATTGGCGTGGTTGTAGTGAGTTTGGTACTTATTGCAATTGCAATTAGTCTCTATACAAATCGAAAAGGGAGTTTACTTATACAAATTGCCCCAAATGATTCGCAAGTACGAATTGATGGGGGTAACCTACAACGAGTTGATAAGGCATTCTATATTGATTTATCAAAGGGTAAACATAATGTTTTAGTGCGTAAAGAAGGGTATATTGACTCTACTCAGACTGTAGAGATAAAAAGCGGCAAACAAGAAATAATTGAAGTCACTTTACAGGAAAATCCCAAGCAGAATTCACCAACTGCCTCGAATACACCAATTACTAAGACTAGCCAAAGTTCACCAACTAGCACTACATCTAATCAGACAAATATTGCTCAAACAAATCAAAATATTACTGCTAACCAATATGGCGCAACCAGCAATAAAATTACAAATATAGCTAGTTTAAAATTTCAAGGTGATCTTGGTAGTAAGTTAGTGGCTGCAAATAATGCAATTAAGGATGTTTATTACTTCTCTGAGGGTACTTGGGCAGTAGTAGTTTTTATCAACCCTGCCATCCAGCCAAGTCAATCTACAAAAGGAATTTTTCAGCTAAACAACAACTCATGGAACCAAGTAGCCGCACCCACAGAAATATTCAATAATAGTATTAAAGATTTGGTACCGCTCGATCTTTATAACTTTTTGTACCAAAATAATATGGTAATCTCAAGATAATGCTAAAAAGAATCATTATATTAATCACGCTTATTACACTGCTTATTCCGATGCATGCTTTGGCATTCACAAAAGATCAACGTTTTCAGCTAGAAAGACAAACTTACTATGATCCTACCGATTGTACTACCAGTAGTTCAACAGCTTCTGCTCCAGTCTCCACCGGAGCAGGATTAGCCAGCGGCTCAAAGGTATACATCCTAGGGGACTCCATTACAGCACGTTCTGCAGCCACATACCAATCACAACTTTCTGCAAAAGGCATAACCCCAACTATTAGCGCAGTCTCTGGTAGATCTTGGGTATCACCAGGTAATCCAGGAGTAGGCACCACCGGAACTCAAGGGACCGGGAAGGCAGCTGTTGCTGCCGATGCACAGGCAATAAAAGATGCTAACGGTATTGTGATAGCACTAGGTACAAACGGCTACATAGGGGCCAATCCAATAGAAGAAATTATTACTACTATTCGAGCAATTAATCCTTCTGCTCCAATTTGGTGGGTAAATATTGCTAATGGTCCACCAGGAAATACAGGTGTTCCAGATTTTAATACCAAGCTAGATCAAGCTAGTAGTGGTAAATTTACTGTTATTCCTTGGGCAAAAAATGTTGATCCTAATGGCAATGGTACAAATAATCCAAAAAACTTACTTGATGATGGTACCCACCCTTCAATTCCCTTAGGTGTAGATACACTTGTAAGTCAAGTTGTTACTGCTGTATCGACTGGTAGTACTTCTACAACTGCCGGTGCTACCGCAAGTGTAGCGGGTAACCAATGTTGTAGCGGGAGTGTGAGTGGCTCTACTACATTGACGGGCTCAGATAATGCCCAGAAAATTTTTAATTACTTTATTGGAAAAGGCCTTACTCCAATTCAAGCAGCTGGAATAATGGGTAATTTACAAGCAGAATCTGGATTCAAACCAGATATTATTCAAGGGGGTGCGACAGCACCGCCAGATTATGTACCAAAAAACGGAGTTGGCTTTGGTCTAGCTCAATGGACATTTACCGGTAGACAACAACCATTAGTAGATCTCGCAAAGAGCCAAGGAAAACCTGTGACGGATCTTGGTCTTCAGCTTGACTTCCTATGGCAAGAGTTAAATTCAGGTTTTAAAACTTCAGTACTAGACCCATTAAAAGCTTCTACAACATTAGAAGAAGCAACCTACTTAGTATTAGAAAAGTTTGAGGTACCTGCAGATATTCCAGGTAATAAACCAATTCGATTGGGTTTCGCAAATGGAATAATGGATTTATACGGTGGTGGTGCCAGCTCAGCTCCAGTTGGTGGTAGTACCACGGGTGGCACATGCGGAAGTAGTGTTGCTGCAAGCGGAGATGCATCTGCTATATTACAGATTGCACAGCAAGAACTTGCTGCTGGTGCAAATGAGGCTGACGGCTCATACCATAAATACACAATGGGAAGAAGCGAGGCTTGGTGTGCTGACTTTGTCAGTTGGGTACTTAAAGAAGCTGGTGTCCCTTTCACAGGTGGTAATGAAGGTTGGAATATTCCTAGTGTAAATGGGGTACAGCAATTCTTACAAGCAAATAATGAATGGCATCCAAAAGGACAAGGATACGAACCACAGCCAGGTGATATAGTTGTGTACAATGAAGGAAGAGATCCTTACAAATCTCATGTAAATTTTGTGCTTAGCGTTGATGGCGGTGGTAAATTCACTACTATTGGCGGAAATGAGGGTAATAAAGTAAGTAAGAATAGTCACAGTTCATTTGATGCTGATTATATAACTGGATACGGAAGGGTTTCAAAATAATGTTAGTTGAGCTATATCATCAATACAAAATAATTATATGGATATGTGTTGGTCTAATTGTACTTGGAGGTCTAGGTTTTGGTTTGTACAGACTTTTAGTTTTTCAAGTTATTGCTAGTAATCCATCAAATAACTCTGAGATAAGTGCTGGTGCCACAACAATTGCAATTACTTATAATAAAGATATTCAGATAAATAATAGTAACGATCAAGTACTAGCCTCAGCCAAAATCATCAAGAACACCGAGGTGAAAGGTAATACACTACTTATTAATTTAATTAATCTTCAACAAGATGCTGATTATCAACTTTACTTAAAAAACATTACCTCGACAGACGGACAAGTATTACCATTATATGTATTTAATTTCCATAATAAATACATTCCTTTTGATAAACAATCAAAGGAAATGCAAGATCAAGCTGTATCAAACACTGACAAAGGAAATATTGATGATGCAGCCATGAAAGCACTCCCAAAAACAACTAGTACATTTAGTATTACTTATGAATTATTAAGTCAGCCTGATCAAAAAGGTAAATATATTAAAATTAAGATCGCATTATTGCTTCTAAATTACGAACTAAATGACAAGGTGAAAATTGCCGAATATAAAAAGCAAGCTCTTGATTATCTAAAATCTCAAGGTGTCAATCCACAAGATTACACTATTGAATATTTCCCTTCATCCGCAACAAATCTCTGACCTACCTAGTTATCACTCTTAGTGTTGTGTAGCCTTTTAAGGTATGTAATATACTTTCTGTTTGTAGATATACCTCACTGGCTTCTACAGAGCTCTGTACTACCACAACTAGTTTAGGTAGTGTAAAACTTTTTACCCTCACTTCAACACTTGTAATAGTATATATTGTCTTTTTTATTTCAGAGATAATCATGAGCGAACTATCAATGTCTTTTTTACCTTGATTATCAAATTGTAACGGTTCAAGGCTCATAGTGGTAAAGTTATATGTTGAAATTTTTGCGTAACTTTAGAAGGTAGGTGAGTGGTAGTAATAAACGTCTGTTGGCGCTC
>CAYNHH010000041.1:4955-7191 GCA_964397085.1 uncultured Candidatus Saccharibacteria bacterium | reverse complement strand
CTTGACTGGGCATTTACTGCTCTGCCACTTCGCAAGATATGCTCTGGCTATCTGGCTGACAATACTGCCAGCGCAAAGATGCAAGAACGAGCAGGATACCAAGTAGCTGGCATACAACGAGAGCATTTTTGGCGTGATGGCAAATGGCAAGATCATGTCACCACAGAGATCATGCGTGATAAGTGGTCACCTAGCCAAAGGTAACAAACCAAAAGCCCCGACGAGCGTCGGGGCAATTTTTATATTTGTCTTATTTTGTTTTCGAAAGTATTAGTATACGTATCTGAAGTTGCTTGCAGGAGCGCTGCCAGCATTAACTCTACCCCAACCAGCTGGGCCGTTCATTTCTGTGTAATACACTGTACCACCTTCAACACGCTCAATGTACACTACGTGGTTACCGTATCGAGTTACACCGGCTGCGCCAGCAACAGGACTATTGCTTACAGTCATACCTCTACCCGGAGCTGAGTACGGCCACTGGCTTGCATTACCAAGTGAAGGTGGAATATACCGTCTGTTAGCAACATACCAAGTACAATACCCATAGGCGTAATTGTTACCGCTACCTGCTTTTAGATTGTAAGAGATAGCTGGGCCAGATTTTGCTGAGTTAGTTGTCGTATTGGCTACTGCAATCTGAACAGTTGGGGCAACGACTTCTGTAGGCTTCACACCATCAGGTATAACAATCTTTTGACCCTCTGCTGGTGATTTACCATCTAATGAGTTAAAGCTGTCCACAAGGGCTGCATTTGATTGAAAACGTGAGGCTATTTCGCCCAGGTCATCATTACCAGTACCGGTGTATAAGATACCAGATACAGGAAGAATAGTAAGCTTAGCACCAGGCTTAATGCTGTTTTCATCAGTAATATTGTTGGCCCACTTGATAGTGTCAGAAGTGATATTAAATTTGACTGAAAGTGAACCTAATGTATCACCTTCTTTTACTGTGTAAGCCAAAATGTCTCTACTTGGAGCGCCTGCAGTCATAACAGGTTGTTTTTTGGCTAAAAAGTCATCACCAGCAGTAGTGAGGGTAGACTGAGCGTTCAAATCTTTGGCTTTTTGATTGAGATCGGCCGAAACAAGAGAAGAAGTACCCTCTGAGAGAACTGCAGCGGTTGTAATAAGCGAAGTGCTATCATCTCTAGATGTGGTTGCACTAGTAGCAATAAGGCTCGATTGAGAGCTTACTTTACCAGCAGTTACAGCCACGACAACAAGTGCAATGAAGCCAGCATGTATAGCAAATCTTCCTAGACCGTTACGAGAAAATAACGGAAGAGTTGTATTCGATATTCGATTTTGAGTTCGGGAACTTTCTATTTTTTGAGAAAGTGTGTTTGTTTTGGCAAAAGTTTCTGGTTGTCCCACGCTTGTGAAATTTTCACGACGCACTTGAAGGGGCAAGCCCATGATCTTTTTACTAATACAGAATCTCCCACCGCCTATTGACGGTCATCTGTGGCTTATCTGGCTCTCGAATAATCGAGACAAGGAACTTCGACCTGAAGTTGTTAATATGATTCCCTAATCTGATAAGTTTGTCACAGGAACGCTTGCAGGGATAAGCTCACAAACCGGTCTCCGCAATGCGAAGTGGTATCTGAAATACTGCTTATCCTTGTAAGAGTACGTTCCCTATACTATCACGGCTCAAATAGCTGTGCAAGTGGCATTTTTTGCTTTTGTATAGGCTAAATATGGTGGTTTACAGGTGGTTTTTGATATTTTCATTGTGTTTTTCGAGATTTGTGGCATAATATACGACCCCATCCTTGCCTGCCAAGAAGAAAATATAGTCTGATTTGGTAGGGCTCATTACAGCTTCAATAGAGTCTGTGCTGGGGTTATTAATTGGTGTAGGAGGCAAGCCCCTAATACGATAGGTGTTGTACAGCGATGGAATGGCTATATCTGCAGGAGTTGTCTGAGTCTTGCCTGTAGCGTAATTCACAGTCACATCACTCTCAAGTCTCATACCTAGTGCCAGGCGATTCAGGAATACCCCCGCAGTGAGCTTGCGGTCTTTGTCGGTAAGAGCTTCTCTCTCGACGATAGATGCAAGAGTGAGTACCTCATGCTGACTAAGTCCTGCGGGTCGCTGACCTGCCAGAATAGGTAGGGCCTTACTACGAAACGCTTCGTACTGTTGTCGCACCAAGACTTCTGCTGGGCTATTTACCGTAAAGCTGTAAGTTGCCGGGAATAAGTATCCTTCTGGGTTATC
>CAYNHH010000041.1:0-4855 GCA_964397085.1 uncultured Candidatus Saccharibacteria bacterium | reverse complement strand
GTGTCTTTGCCAAGTCGCTCAAGTGCGCGCTGAGAGCTCATGGCCTCATCTTGCATTGATACCGGCAATTGGGTAATCTGCGCGAGTGAATCGGCAAATGATTGTGCCTTTTTGGTTTGGGCAGTTGCCTCGCCATTGAGATTTCTTGGCAGACCTACTACTAGTTGTACCGGCTTATATTCCAATACCAGTGAGGTCACTTCAGGCCAAAGAGCTTCTGTACCAATAGTGATAAGTGGTTCTACTACATCATCTCGAGAGATTGCTACTCCGGTGCGCGCATCACCGTAGTCAAATGCCATTACTACAGTCTTCAATCTGTATTGACCTTTATCTCAACAGTAATTCTATTGGCAAAGAATGGTAAGTTGGGCATGAGTGCTGGACTACTTTCTACTTGCACGCTTGTTACCTGAGGGTACTTGGTCTTCACTATGTCTGTGGCATCTTTCTTGGCTTTGCCGCTCAAGTCTCTGGCGACTTGTTTGGTATCAATACTTTGGCCATAGAAGGCATTACTTATGCCTGTTACTTCAGCTTTGTCGGCAGAAGAAAGTTTGACAGAATACTTGGCATCGTTAGCACCACTCTGGTATACCTGATTATTGCCAGGTACTTGGGTCTTGATCTGTTCTAAAAATAGCTTGTCTAGGTCAGACTTGGCAGCTGCCAGCTCAGAATATTTCACTTTGGCGTTGACGGTACCACCAGAACTTTCACTGTCAGCTGCACTACTGGCAGTCACTGCAGATACCACCGATGTGAATGTTTCTGCAAATGCCTTCTCGTCATTGTTGGCCTTGGCTTCTACCTCCTGTTTGGCGTTTTGCGTAGCCGCGTCAATCATATCTTTTTTGGCCTTATCAATATCAGCTTGAGTTACGACTGTAGCAATCTTACTGGTGCCACCACTAGTTGATCCTGTTGCTGTCACGAGTGCCCCAAACCCAGTGATTGAAAAAGTTGCGCCGCTTAGATTTGAACTATCACCATTGGCGCTGGCAGTAATTTGACCATTTACTTTTCCCGGTACAATTTGCCCGCCTGAAAGCGTAGCACCTGGTACAGTTACCGCTTGGTTGAGAGTAAAGCTTTTGGATGAAGCGGTAAAAACGGTGCCGGCAGGAATATTCACTGGGCTAGAGCTAGAACTATTACTTATAGACACGCTGCCACTGGCTTTGGTACCCACATCTTTTTGGCCTGTTGCGGTATACTGAGCGCTCAAGTCTTTAGTCACACTGAGTTGATTGGCAGCTACTACACCCTGAGGGAAATCAGATTTGCGGGTAGATGAGTCAAGCGTAAACTTCACATTTACTGGTGTTTTTTGCGCCTTAGCGAGCAAAGTAGCTTTTGCTGTTGGTAAGAATATATATGCCAATACTAGTAAGACAAGGCCACATACTATCGCAACAATTGTGGCTATTTTTTTGTTTAGACCCATAAAGTTTGGTACTTTGGGACCACTCTTTTTGTTGCTACTTTCAAAAGGTTCACCTTCGTGAGTATGCTTAGGTAGATCTTCTTCAGGCTCGTCGTCAAGACTGATATGCTGCTTCTCATAGCCATTACTAGAATTGGATTTGCTTGAAGATTTTTTGGCACTTTTACTTGCCTCCTCAGAAGCCTGCTCTATGACTACTGGCTCGTTACTAACTTCTGGTGGCAGCATAGCCATATCTGGTACACCTGCCTCGGCTTTGATATTCTTAGCCACTAAAAGACCTAAGCCTGCAGCCAGGCTTAATGTAGCCTTGTCTGTACTGACTAGAACAAGTTCTTTGTGAGCGGTGTGGGCAGTTTTTTTGAGTAGCTTTAGATTGACCGCGCTTTGAAGCATAGTGCTTCTGGCAGGTACGGCAATGCGTACTTCATGACCGTGACTCGCCTTGAGCTTGTCTATGGCTTCAGTAATCTCAGAGTCAGCTTCTAAGTATATGACGTCTGGTTGGTGGTGTTGATTAGGGTGTTCTGGCATAGTTATAAGTTATTATACCGCAAACATCTTAAGCTTGCAGTGCGGTAGTACCTACAAAATAACTTATTTTAGTGTATTTTGTGACCTATTTATATTGAAAGCGTGCGACTGAGACGCTGTAACATGTTTTCACTCGCGCTTGAGCTGCCCACAATATCCAGTCCTAGGTTGGCAAGCCCCATAGGAGTGATGTCTTGTGGGCTATTGAGCTTGCCGGTCTTGTCTATTACTCTGTTTACCTGAGAAGGTTTTACAAAATCTATCGTTGGCTTGCGGGTAAAAGGCAAGCTTTTGTACCAATGTTCGTTGGTGAGGGCATGTTTTATCTCTGGCAAGCCAGAGCCGCCACCACACAACAATATTCTATTAGGCAAATGCTCCAAGCCCTCAAATTCACCCAATGCCAATTCAACACCACTCAGCCATGTCTCGACATCGCCAGCCAGTGCTTCTGAGACGGCTTTTTCTTGTTTGTGATCGAGCTTGCCAGCCGAGTGATCGAGCTTGAGATCTTCAGCAGTATCAAAGTTGACCCCAAGACTACTACTTATGCGCTTGGTAAAGCTTCGTCCACCAATGGCAAACATTTGGGTGCCTTCTATACCACCATTATTCACTACAGCGATGTCACTTGTACCACCGCCAATATCTATAAAAACAGCTGAAAACTCAGTACTATCATCAGCACCCACACTTTTAGCTACTGCAAAAGGCTCAGCTGCAATATTTATGAGATTGAGATCGAGATCGGCAGCAACGGTCTGTAATGCCCCTAGGTGTACCATCGGTGCAAAAGCATTAAATATTTGAATAGTGACATCTTTGCCTTGAAAACCTACCGGGTTGGTCACTCTATAGCCATCAATATGTACATCTACTACAGCGGCATTGACGAGCTTTACTTCTAACTCACGTTTGCCTGTCTCCCAGCTCAACTGTTTTTTCACATCTTCATAGGCTTGTTTTTGAATTCGTTCGATGATGTCCATTAGCTCAGCCTGATCTATCTTGATCTCTGGTTTGGCCCGACGATAACTAACACTGGTAGTACCACCCTTCACGAGTTCGCCGGCAATACCTAGTACTGCATCTTTCGCTACAACTTCTGCCATCTCTTCAGCTCGCTGCAATGCGGCATCACAGTTCTCTACCACGCCAGAGATGTCGGTGACCGCTCCGCCAGCCATATCAGTGAGACGTTGACGTTGACGACCTACTCCAAGTATTTCTACTACCTGATACGTCTTGCCTGCAGAGTCTGTATGGTCTTTTACTTGCCCAATAAGCGCCTTGGCATACTCAGTACCTATGTCGAGTGAGACGAGGTACTGGCCAGTTTTCTTTTTTTGTTTGAAGCCGGGTAATTTCATAAGTAAAGATGGTTGTTCTTATGCTCTATTGTAACAGGGTTGTACGTGCAATAAAAATAGTATACTCTTATGAACAGATCGTAGTACCTTCAACTGCCTAAGGGGTGAGATAGTGACTGCAATCGCACGGCTAGGGTACTTTCCAAGCTTGCACTCTAAAGATTCAGCGCCAATCAAGGCATTCAAATTCTTGTTTGAGATTATCACCAAGCTTTTGGTGAACTGGTGGGCACTGATCCTTATCTGGATTGGCCAGAAGACTCGACAACGTTGGTTGGTAGTTGTCGTCAAGCAGCTCCCAAATGCCATGAGCTTTTTTCGAATGCTTGCGATACCATATGTTGTATATCATCTGGTAGCGAACATCTATGTGGGAGATCACTCTGCAAATAGAGCTTGGCTACTTGCCATGGTTGCAGTGATTGCACTTGATGCTCTTGATGGGCCTTGTGCACGTGATCTCGATGCTGTAACAGAGTTTGGCAGTAGGCTTGACCCTGCCTCAGACAAGTTTTGTTTTGTGTTTATTGTGCTAGGCTACTGTGTCGCGAGCTGGTTTGAATACTCATGGACCTTCTGCGTTGTCGCTCTTGGGCTGGCTCTCTGGTGCCTGCATGTTGAGCTCAAGCTGATTCGCCTCTCAGTAGGGCCGTTTCGCAAGCTACTCGATTCGCTCAAGAGCATTGATCCTGAGTTTCAAGACCCAGGTGCTCACACCTATGGCAAGATCAAGTTCAATCTGCAAATGCTCGCTTGTATTGTGGGTTGGGCAGGACTGATCTACCTCCCGGCTGATCCAACCGCAATCTTGCTCATGGCAATTGTTTTGTTTGCAGCCCGTCACTTTGGCGACAAGAGCCTGGGCTGGCACCGCAGTGAATTCAATTGGCTCTATATTGTGAATTTCATTTTGAAGTCTGACTGGGGGTGGGGTTCGCAAACTGCCGTTACCACTACTGACAAGCCTGACAATGTCATAGACATCCGGAAAGCCGGATGATTTTTACCTCGCACCCGCGAGGTTTTTTATTGACAATAATACATTAAAATGCTAGAATTTTATGACTTGAACCTTCGACAAGAGGAGAATAATGCAAGATATTTTGCAGGCTGCTGATCAGGCAATTGCAGACCTTGACTTTGCTCAGATCGAGTTCAACCTCGACTTTGGCAAAATGGCACAAAAAAAGCTTGAAGAACGGGTGTGTAACTACGGTTATCCTGTGGTACGGCTCGCTACTTCTGACCCACATCAGTATCTCTTTCAAGTGAGTAACTTGATAGTTGAAGTTGAGCGGACTACTGTTGTCTACACTGCTCAGTTTGGCGAAACTATGAGTCGTCAGATTGTGGGAGTGAGTATGTATGGCATTGATGGCGACAATGAGTGTGAGCCCTATGAACTCGGTGATATCAATGAGTTTGGTGTCGAGAGAGTGGCCATGGTCAAACGTGAACTAGCTTTCGTTGAATTTCGGGC
Organism: uncultured Candidatus Saccharibacteria bacterium; assembly: GCA_964397085.1. GTDB lineage: Bacteria > Patescibacteriota > Saccharimonadia > CAILAD01 > BJGX01 > CAILAD01. The sequence continues at coordinate 24 of CAYNHH010000041.1, read as the reverse complement.
CGAATACGTCAGGGCCTGGATGCA
>CAYNHH010000040.1:0-7269 GCA_964397085.1 uncultured Candidatus Saccharibacteria bacterium | reverse complement strand
CCGATGTTGCGGTAAGTCAAAACCATTCGAGCTTACGTCTTATACTCAAACAAAATATTCGTAGGTATTACCCGGCTATGCATTTTTCTTTCCCTCTTACGATAGGATTAGTTAGTGGTGGTGTTTTCGTATTAGTACTTCCATTGGTACTGTTTTGTTTCTTGCTGATAACAAATTCTTTTGTTGGTATATGGCTTCTCGCTATTGCTATAGGCCTTAGCTATGTGAATAGACTCATTATTACTATAATTTCTCGTCAAAGTATTCTTTCTACTCTTCTATACCCTTTTGGTTGTGCGTGTGCGCTCGCAATGCTGCTGTATTCAATGATTAGCTACGAGCTACTCAAGCCGCGTTGGCAAAAACGTACTGAAGTCTTTTAGTATAAGATCTATCATTCTATTAAAGTTTAGCAACAGTATTGTCGCTTCAAGATGCGGCCCTTGATTAGGTTTGTGTGGTTGTAACTTTGTCTCTAGGAATACTTGCAGGTAAATCAAGATAGAATATACTTCCCTTGCCAAGTTCACTTTCCATACGTATTTCGCCACCAATCTTTTTGGCTTGTTCTTGGGTGATGTAGAGCCCCATACCAGTGCCTTTTATGGCCTGTACCTTGCTATTTGCTGATCGATAAAACTTATGAAACAACTTCTTTTGGTCTGATGGAGATATACCAATACCTTGATCTTGAACAGTAAACTCAATACCTCCGGTGAATTTTTGAGAAGGCTGTACAGTTAAGCTAATAGTCTTACCAACCTTAGCGCTATATTTGATAGCGTTGGTAAGAAAATTAATCAGAATCTCCTGTACTCTTTGTTCGGAAGAAAATATTTTTTCATCTTTTAGGTTTAGTGCCATCTTTAGCTCTAAGCCCTCGGCCTTGGCTCTTTCTTGCATTGACTCGCACAAAGACTTAGTAAAATTCGTAATCTCAATATTTTTTAACTCTACATCTAAAACCATTCGTTCTGAATGAGACAAATCTGATATATCTTGTAGTAAGCCAGATAAGTAGGTAATGTTCTGTGAAGCCGATTTTAATAACTTCACAACATTGTCTGGCACTTTAGCAACAAAATGTGGTGAAAGTACGGTAGATATATCAGCCTCAACTATAGCAACAGGGGTACGCAATTCGTGACTCACTACTGACAAGAACTCGTCTTTCTGTTGCTGTAAGTTTTTTTGCTTACTCACATCTCGAGCCATAACTATTGCTCCGACATATTCTCCTGCTTCATTGACTGGTGTAGCCATCACGTACAAATCAACTTTTTTAGCTTCTGGGCCAGTGTGCAGATCGTCCCTTGTTACCATTTTCCCCCCAGATAATACTGTACCGAGTACTTCCACACTCTTGCCATCCTTATCTATGAGCGGCAAGATAGTATTAAAATCTTTTTTGAGGATATCTCCATGTGAATCTAACAGATCTAATGCTGCAGCATTATATAAGGTAATCTTACCGTGTGTGTCTACAGCAAACACTGCCTCGCCGAGGCTATTCACTAGCGCAAGAAGCTTGTCTTGTTCGGCCTGAAGCTTTAACTCGTATTTCTTGTGATGGCGATTTTCATAAGTCAGCGCCCTAAGCATTAATAGTATTCGAATAATACCTAGAAAAATAAAAACCAAAATTGATGACCAGAATACCAAGCTATCGTTATGTAAAAAGCCATATATAATTGATGCCAAAAAACCAACAGAAACAACTACAAATATTCCGTATATGCGTATTGATGAGGAGTTAAATGAATTCATATTGGTATGATAATACTTATGCTTATCATACCATTTGCTGGTGATTATTTACATTATTTCGATTTTTTTGTAAGACGTCTCATATATGCATCCACTTTTGTATACAATGCCTCTAGATTGTCGTCATTATCTATAAATTCATCAGCCATTAGTAATACAGCATTTAGATTTTGAGCATTTGGGTCTGAATTATTTTCTTCAAGTTTTTCTTGTTTGCAGAATGTATCAAAATCAATTTCATCACCTACTCTTCCGCGACTCTTGGCACGCACATATCGAGTCTCTAGACTAGAATTGACCGTGAGGAGTTCTCCACCAGCTTTGTGGATTTCTTGAGCTTCAGCAGGATTACGTAGTCCACTGATTATGATATTTTTATTTGGGTGGTGCTGGATAGCTTGAGTTACTAGGTAATTTGCACCATATTGTTCTCTGAGCCGAGTACTCACCACCTGCATTACGTCACGAGTTGTTTTGCCCAAATTATGTTTGGTAATGTACTCTCTGAGCATATCTCCGGTAGACACATGAACGAACTCATATTTTTTGACAATATAATCAGCAACAGTATCTTTGCCACCAGATGGCTGACCTATGAGGCCGAGTATAATGTGCTTGCTCTTCATGTGCTTATTGTAAACTACATGGGTCAACAAAAGCCACTTATTCTGTGGCTTTTGTTGACTGGAGAATATTTTTTAGAATTACTACTACTCTTTTAGTGTGGCCTTGAGAGAATCTTGAACCTGATTTACCGTTGCTTTAAACTCCGCAACTGCTGACTCTATTGCTTTTTCACGAGTCTTTGAAGCCGCTGAGATATCATCATTGATTTTTTCAATACCATTTTTACCAGCCGTTAAATTATTTTGGGCTGACTTAATATCAGACTTGAATTCTTCCCGAACTGTAATTGGGTCGGTACCTTTTGTACAACTTGTCTGGGCTTTGTTTTGGGCGACCGCAATCGCAGACTTATATTCGACAATCATACTATTTACCCCCCCCTGCTTGTCCAGAATATTAACCTCAATGGCACGACGATATGCATTTACTGCACTATCCACATCAGATCTTCGTTTTAAGACTGCTGCCTCAATAGTAGATCTAAAAGCATCAATTGCGAGTTTTTGGGTATCTGTGGTAGCCTTGCTGTATAGCTTTTGATACTGTAAGTTTCTATCATTATCCCAGCCCAGTCTGGTTGCAGCTTTCTTATTCTCTAGCTCAGCAAACTGAGCGACAAATTTTCTCGATTGACTAAGACGAGCAGTATTTAGCTTGGTATCATGTTGTGAGAGTAAGGTGTTAAAATGAGAGTCAATAGTAGCTAGTTGGGAGCAGAAGTTTCTTGGATCATCTCGGTTGATATTCACCGGTGTAGAATTAGATAACTGTGTGTCAGTAGGTGAAGAAACTGTTGCCATTGCTACACCAGTACCTAAAATTTGATTCGTAACTATGGTAGCACCCACAATAGTTAGTATGGCAAGATTTTTCATTCTAGAAACTGTTATCATTACTAATATCTCCTATTTGTCCGGCGGTGTTGATCACCTCTTTTGATGTCATTTGCGCATCTTGTGACAGCTCTTGATTAATAGTATCTTCCTGGGCAACATCTGCAATAAGTGCAGTTGCTGCAACTTCTACCGGGCTTTTTGAGGATACCGACGATGTAACTGAAGTATTTGTAGCTGACTGACGGCGTGAGAATATAATACCACCAACCATTACTACCAAGACAACAGCCACTAGTGGTGTATATAGCATTAATTTTGAAGTAAACCAACTTTTATTTGACGTGGATGTTGGCGCTTCACGTAAGTTATTATCTGAAATATCCGAGTTCTGCAAAAGTATATGTTCTTCTGATTTGTACGCATGGTCTTCAGCTGGAATTTTACTCAGAGTGGTATGAAGTAATTCCCTCTTGTTGAGCCTATTCGACGAGAGCTTCCTAAGACTTTTCGCGATATCTTCTTCACTACGGTGGTTGTTGTTATTATTTTTCACTAGACATACTTCCATTTTCTGTATTTTTGGTTGATTTAGCTAGAGCAGATACTGCCCGGGAAAGTAACTTGCGTGTAGCTACATCACTTTTGTTAATAATCTTAGCTATTTCTAAGCTTGGTAAATTTTCCATATACCGAAGTAGCAGTACTTCTTGATAATTATCAGGTAACAGTTTTAATTGTTGATATACATATTTTATTTCTTCTGCTTGTATAACGTCTGCATGCGGGTTTTGTGACGTATCACCAATGATAGATAATATCTCCTCAGAATTAGCAAGCTTAGACCCATCTCGACCTTTTTTGCGATAATAATCGGCTATTACGCTGCGGGCGATGGTATACAGATATGCAGAAGGTTGATAGCCTTTGTCTTGCCAATTATTCAGATTGCGATAAAATTTAATGAATACTTGTTGAGTCAAATCATCTGCCTCTTCACTATCACCAATGCGAATCATGATATAACGATGAATAGGAGAAAAATAATTGTCATAGAGTAACTCAAAGGCCTGTTCATCACCTTTTTTAGCTTGAGCAATTACATACTTTAAATCTAGTTTGTTATCTGATGGTTGCGACATGATATTTTAATGTGGGCTAGTTTACCACATACAGTGTAGTTTTCAAGTTCTGTCTATTCTTAGTTGCCCCAAATGGCGTCTACAATCTTTCCGCGTACTGAGCGCCAGGCTGGCAAGGCAGCGCTGACAACACTCACGAGCATTAGTATTTCGATGTTTCTGAGAATAAAACCTGGGTTAACACTAAGTAATACATCACCTAGTGGAAAACTAAAAGGATAGCGAGCTTCAAGAGGTACAACTACCAATATAAACAACAATGCCCCTATTACTACTCCAATAAGGGTATAGAATATCGCTCGAAATACGTAGGACATGATTATTGTAGTAGCACTTATACCAATTGCACGAGATATGCCTATTTGGCGTTTTTTGTTGACCACATCTACATAGGTAATTATAAATATTGTTAAAAAAGCTACGAATAGTGCTACTGCACGCAAAATTTTATTCACTACCTCAAGACTTGCGGTGTAACTTTTTACAAAACCTGCTCGCTCTTGCCAGGTACGAGTCTTGATATCTGTGCGAAGTGCTTGTATTTGAGCGTTTATCTTATCTTGGTTAGCATCTTTTTTTAGCTTTACATTGACAGCACTTGCTTTGCCCTTCGACAGAGGTGATATAGAAGTGTATTCGTCACTTGTAATAAGTGATTTGAGATCGGCCTGTACAAACTCGGTCTGATATATCCCTTTGACGGTATAATTCTTCTTGAGACCATTGGCAAATTTAGCAGTAACTGTATCACCTACATGAGCGTTTTTTAGGCTGTCAGCATATAGTTCTAGCTTGGCTTTTCCCGCGCCTGCAATCTGAGCACCGAGTACAATCTGATCTTTATCGCCAGGATTTAAAAAACTTCCTTCTATCATATATTTTGGTACAGAATAGACATCGCGAAAGCTTGCCGTATCTATTCCGCTCACTTCTGCCGTGCCTCTTTCTGAGCCTAGCTCAAGTTGGGCACTGATAGTTCTTGCTGGAGTAGCTGCGTCCACCCCATTAATTTTTACGATCTGATCAACAAGCTTGTCAGCGTCATCCATGAGAGCTCCTGGTGTAGCGCTCTCGACAGTAATGTCACTCGAGAGTGTGTCACGTAATTTAGCATTTGCTGTTTCAATTACTCCCTCGAGAAGTGATGGTGTAAAGACAAGATTCAAAAATACTAAAACAAGCATTAGTATTGTGGTCACGCTAAGCCAGCCGTTACCTCTAAATATAGTTCGCCCAGCCAAAAATAGCGCAACTTGAAAACTACGCATTTGCTTGGTCCTCCATTGTTTCTGAGAGTTTACCATCATAGAGATGTACTACGCGACCAGCATACTTTTGATCGTCAGTGTCGTGACTCACAAATACTATGGTGGTACCAAATTGCTTGTTGAGCCACGTCAATGCTTCCATCACCTGCTTACCAGACGTGCTATCTAGATTTGCCGTGGGCTCATCGGCGAAGATTATTTCTGGTTTATTTACCATCGCTCGAGCTATCGCCACTCTTTGCTGTTGTCCACCAGAGAGCTGTCGAGGGCGGTGATGCATTCTTTCAATTAATCCAATTGAATCAAGTAAGGTAACGGCTCGCTCTTCATACTCACTTGGCCATCTTCCTAGCATCCTTGCTGGCAGGTACACATTTTCAAGAGCTGTTAATTCCGGTAATAATGCATATTCTTGAAAGACAAAACCCATTTGAGCCAATCGAATCTTGGAGCGCTTAGACTCTGAGAGCTTACTTACATCTTGATCTTTAAAGTAAACCTTGCCACTAGTTGGGGAATCAATCAGCCCAAGCATATGTAAAAGCGTGCTTTTACCTGAACCAGATTTACCCATAATACACATTATCTCACCTGGCTCTACCTCTAAATACACGTCATTAACCGCAGGTACAATGACGTCACCCATATGGTAAATTTTTTTGAGGTTTTCAGCTTTTAGCATAACAACTTTATTGCTATATTATAACACAGCAAACCTGATCTTTGCTGTGCAATAAGTATGTATGAACTGTTTGATGTTAGCTGGCACTAGCCGAGAGCTTTGGGACCGGGCTTATTTGCTGGCAAGTTGATAGTAGAGATCAATCCAAATGCAGCAATTACTGCGAGCAGAATAAATGTGTAACTCAATGACTTTTGTCGAGCCTCAGCATTAATTGATACTACAGCCTCAGATACTTCAAGTGATTGGTTGGCAGTTGCAGCTTCAATCTGTGCATTACTCATTATCTGGGCCTGGCTGGAATAGGCTGACTGTAGTTGCTCTTTTTGACTAGTATTGAGTGCAGTACTTTGATTAATCAAATTTGTACTAGTTACTAGTAGGGCACCTATCATAATCACACCACTCATTGCAGTACCAAAGCTCATACCAAGATTTTGAAATGTTGCCATTAAGCCTGATGTTTCGGCCGAATCTTCTGTTGTAACTGAGCTTTGTACTAAGTTGTTTATTTGTGAAGCGATTATACCTATTCCTGCACCAGCTAGCATTAATGCTGGTACAAGTACCCAACCGCTCGTTGCTGAACCCGCACGCACTCCAAGTAGGGTTGTACCCAGAAGGATCATTACAAACCCAGATTGTACAATTCTTCGTGGAGCAAATTTTGCTGCCATTATTGACCCCCTGCTCGCTAGTACGAGTATCATTAGTGACAATGGCAACATGGTTATACCAGTCTGAATAGCATCATACTGTAGTTGTAGCTGTAAGAACAAAGCAAAGGCATACATCACACCGCCCATTACAAAATACTGTGCAAATATCGTACCTGTACCAGACCTAACGATTGCATTGCTAAACAGGCGTAAATGGATCAACGGATATTTCTTGGTATTTTCACGGTGGTGTTCCCAAAGTACAAACATCACCCCAATGAGTAGCCCAAT
>CAYNHH010000039.1:0-7297 GCA_964397085.1 uncultured Candidatus Saccharibacteria bacterium | reverse complement strand
ATGCTTGCGGAATCAATAGCGCACCACTTGGAACAATTACCAAGAACAAAGCAGGCACTTTAGTGAAGGGTGTAAAGATTGAAGAACTCAAAGATACAGATGTGTTGATAGTAAAGAAACAAGATGTCTTCTACTATACTTATGCTGCACCAACTACGCAGTGCTCTACAGTTAAGTCAGTACAAGAATTACAGACCAAGCAAGCCAAATCTCTACAAGAGTCTTTCAAGAATCTTAGCGCTACTAAATAGCAAGTCTGATGAAGAAAACTACTAGTCACCAAGACCACACCCAACAAGACATTACCACCGACAGACCGATAAAAAAGAGTAATAGCAAGGTATGGATGATAGTTTTGGCCGTATTGTTTGTCATTCTGATTGCTGTGAGTACCTATGGCTTTATGAGTGTTCAGAAGCTCAACAAACAGCTCAAAGATCAGCAGACTCAGATAAATGAATTACAAGATAAAAAGAAAACTCTTGAAGACGCAGCCAGCGCGGCTGCTGCGGCTGCAGTGAAGACAGCAGCCAGTGCGGCTGATAGTAAAAGTTTTATCGAGGTGAAAGAACTTGGTTTCAAACTGCCTCTGAGCGACGATATTCGTAATCTCAATTACTTTGTAAACGACAATACCGCATATTTCTCGACAAGAGAGTTGCAGGCTATAGCCAAAAAAGCTGATACAGGCCTCAAGCTGTTCTGTGCACCAGCTGACATTCCACTCGGTGTTATTACAAAGTTTGCAAATTCTGCTGATGCCGGCCCAACCCAGCAGAAAAATCTTGGCACGTTTGTACTTGGCTACGCACCACCCCAAGCAACATGCTCCAATAATGCTGCCGCAGATGAAATGCAGACAAAGCAAAAAAATGCACTGATCAAGGCATTCAATGACGCGCAAAAGCTATAAAATTACTCGCTGTATATCTGATAATCTGCTATAATTGCACTCATGACAACAGCAGAAATACGCTCTAAATTTTTAGAATTCTTTACTTCTAAAGGCCACACTATTATACCAAGTGCACCCGTGGTGCCAGAGCATGATCCAACAGTACTTTTTACTACTGCTGGTATGCACCCACTCGTACCGTATCTTTTGGGTCAGCCACATCCTCAAGGCAAACGCTTGGTAGATGCCCAGAAAGTTGTACGTACAACTGATATTGAAGAAGTAGGTGATTATAGTCATCTGACATTCTTTGAAATGCTGGGTAACTGGAGCTTGGGTGATTATTTCAAGCAAGACTCTATCGCGTGGAGCTGGGAGTTCCTTACTGACGCTAAGTGGCTGAGTATTGATCCACACAAGCTCTATATTACTGTCTATAAAGGTGATGGAGTCGTACCAAAAGATGACGAGTCAATTCAGCTCTGGCAACAACAATTTGTAAAAGTTGGAATAGACGCAAAGGAAGGTGAGCGTATACTGGCTCTTGGTAAAGAAGATAATTGGTGGGAGCAAGGTGGGGTAGCAACTGGCCCTGCAGGGCCAGATACCGAGATATTCTACTACCTCGGCAAAGAAAAAAATCCAGTATTTGATACTGAGTCCAGTGACTTTGTAGAAATATGGAATAATGTATTTATGGCTTACCAGCGTCAAGAAGATGGCACCTATACTGAGCTAGAAAACAAAAATGTTGATACCGGTATGGGGCTCGAGCGCACAAGTGCAGTTTTACAGGGCCTAAATAACGTATATGACACCGACATGCTCTCTCAGATCAAAGAAGCAGTTGAGGCTTATGCACTAGAAACTCATAAAGAAATATTTTCTGAAACTACGCCTGATTCAGCCTTACGTGCAACACGTATTGTGACTGACCACACACGTTGCATAGTATTTATGGCTGCCGATGGAGTGCGACCAAATAATAAAGATCAGGGATACGTAATGCGTCGCCTAGCTAGGAGGGCTATTCGTGAAGCATTGGTGCTTGGTATACACCAAGGATTGTTTGAAAGAATTGCTCCTAGAGTGATAGCTCTGTATGAAGAAGAATATCCCGAGCTGCAAAATTCTGCCGAAATCATGGATGTATTGCGACGCGAAGAGAATGCTTTTCGACAAACTCTCACCAAAGGCCTGAAAGAATTCGAAAAAATGCTACGAAACAAAAAAGACCTTACTGGGCAAGATACGTTTGTATTGTATGATACCTATGGATTCCCCAAAGAACTTAGTATTGAAGAAGCAACGCGCGTTGAGTTACCAATAAGTCAAAATTTTGAAAATGAGTATGCTATTGAAATGCAAAAGCAAAAAGACAGAAGTCGCACCGCATCTGTCGGTCAGTTTAAGGGTGGCCTTGCTGACGATAGTGAAATTGTAACACGTTATCACACTGCAACACATCTGATGTATAAAGCGCTACGTAATGTACTTGGTGAGCATGTGATGCAGCGAGGTAGTAATATTACTACCGAACGCCTACGGTTTGATTTTAGTCACGACGAGAAAATGACCTCTGAGCAAATCAAACAAGTTGAGACAATGGTAAATGACGTAATTGACAAAGACTTACCACTGAGTTGTGATGAAATGCCAAAAGATACTGCATTCGAAAACGGTGCGATTGGGGCTTTTGGCGAGAAATATCCTGACACGGTAAAGGTCTATACCGTTGGAGATACCAAAGATTGGTACAGTAAAGAAATCTGTGGCGGCCCACATGTGGCTCGTACAGGCGAGATTGGCAAGTTTAAAATAATCAAAGAAGAATCTAGCTCAGCAGGTGTACGTAGAATAAAAGCCACTATTGAATAGTTCTAGTAAATTAGCTAGCAGATTATGGCAAAATTAACGCGTCCCTCACACGCAATAAGCTAAAACGGTTGTTAGAGCTCTGTGTGATCCCGCCAACTGTACTTACTGCAGTACGAAACCCTACCTGCTTAGTTAATGCAACGGTTGTTTCATTAAATTTTCCATAAGGATAGGCAAATGTAGTAACCGGAACTTGGAGTTCTTTCTCAAGAATTCTTCTACTACTAGTAATTTGTTCTATTTGTTCATCCTGCGATAGTGTTGGCAAATCTGAATGGTCTAGTGTGTGAGCTCCAATTTCTATAAGCCCTGAGTCTTGCAATAGATGTACTTGTGGCCAATTCAAATAGCTATCACCACAGTTGAGATTGTGACGCATTATCCCTATACACCAACCACTTCTCGCACCTCCTGGGATGAGATAGAAAGTGGCCTTCATGTTTCGTTGTCTCAATAGCATAAAAGCATCCATTTGATCTGCAAAACCATCATCAAAGGTTATCACAACAGGCTTAGGAGGTAGCTCGATAATGCCATCAAAGTAATTAGCTAGTTGTGCCATAGTAATTGTGTTGTAGCCTTTAGACTGTAGACTATCGAGCTGCGTACTAAAGTCTGGCGGTGTTTTGTGGTACATCAAGATAGGCAGCTCAACAGGTGTTTGTGAGCTAGCAATATATTTATTATGAGTAGCTTGTCTCTTTTGCAAAGTAGTAAGCTCTTTAATAGATTGCGAAAGGTGCTGTGAGAGCAAGTCGGTCTGAAATATTGCCTTACTATAATTGCGATTACTAATATCGTTATGAATTTCTAGAATAATTTGTTCTATACCCTGTTGAGATTCAAGAGTGGCATAAGTGGTTAATTGTAATTGAGTAAGCTCGTATATTTGGACTTGAAGCTCTTCAAGATTAACGGTCGCTTGTTGCTGTAAGATATTGACGCTGCTAGTACTTGGTGTATGTGCAGCGGCTGTAGAATCTGGCAATATAACCAAAAGAGATACAAATAGTGTAAGCAAAATCACAACTGATAAGGTTTTGAGCTGAAACTTTTTGGGGTTGTAATAATACATGAATACTCTAGTATAGTGTATTCAAAAAGCTATAAGCAAGCATAGCTACTGCGCTTAAATAGATAGATTAGGGGCTGGCTGATCAACGGCAGATGCAGGCGGGGTTGGTGCGAATGGAGCAGGAGAGTCTTGATTGAGCGGAGAATTAGGTGGCTGAAAAGTAGTAGGCGGTGCTGTAGACACTGCAGGTGCAGGGGCAACGATCGGAGTAGGTGTGGGGGCTGGTGTTGGAGTTGGAGGAGTAGGGATAGTAGGGGCAACAGTCGCTTGAGGAGGTAGTGTGCTAGCTTGTGTTACAGGGTTAGGGGTTGGTATATTCATAGAGTATCTAGCCGGTGTATCTTTTTGAGTAGCAGTAGGCCCCACAGGTGCCTGTGCAGTACCTGCAGCTTTCTTCTGATTAGCATCAAGATCTGCTTCTATCTCGAGCAAACGATTGTATTTAGCCACTCTCTCGCCTCTGACTGGTGCGCCTAGCTTAATGCCCATTGCGCCCACACCATAAGCTAAATCGACAATGCTTGAGTCGATAGTCTCGCCACTACGATGACTAATGATCACTTTAGCTTTACTTGCTCGCGCTGCTCTAATAGCATCAAAAGTCTCACTAAATGTTCCCACCTGGTTGGGCTTGATGATGATGCCATCAAATAGTTCATCTTGTTGGAGTTGCTCAATTTTGGCTTTATTCGTTACTGTGTAATCATCGCCGATCACGAGAAAAGGCTTGGTCTGAGCTTTCATACCCTTGAGTATCTCTGTGCCTTCAATGTCAGTTTCAGCAAATGGGTCTTCAATAGAGAAAATATTAAATTTTGCATCCCACTCTTGGTATAACTTAAATAGGTCTGAAGCGTGCAGGCTTTGATTTTCCAAGGTATAAATGCCATCCTTGTAAAATGAATTTGCTGCAGCATCGAGAGAGATATCGAATTTTGAATCCATTTTGCCGTTGAGCTGAGAAAATGCCTCAAGAATTACTTCAGTACTGGTGCCAATTGGTGCAAGCCCACCCTCATCTCCCACGAGCATTGCAGAGGGGCCGTATAAATTCTTCATAATGTTTTGAACAGTATGGTAGACGTCGTAGATAGTAGAAACCGCCACGCTTGGAGAGGTACTCTCAGGCACAATCATGTATTCTTGTATATCAAGACCTGGAGCATGCTTGCCACCACCCACGATATTAGCGAATAGCCGTGGGAACTCTGGTGAAGTTTCATTATGCTCTGCAATGTACTGCCAAAGTGGCTGATCTTTTTCTACTGCAGATAGCTTGAGGTAAGCACCTGAGAGAGCAAGCAGGGTGTTGGCACCAAAATTTTGCTTATTTTCACTGCCATCTAGAGCAATAAGTAGACCATCAAAGTCTTCAATCTGATCAAGAGGATAGCCAATAAATTTAGGTGCAATGACGGTATTGATAATATCAATACAGCTCAGTACGCCTTTTCCACCATATGCACCCTCACCATCGCGTTTTTCAGTAGCTTCGCCTTCACCTTTACTTGCGCCAGCTGGTACCGAAAAATCAGCAGTATTACCACTATCTGAAGTCATCATTACGAGAAGCGTTGGTTCACCTCGAGAATCAAGGATTTGGTAGGGGGTGATTTTCTTGATTGTCATTGAAAGTATATTTCCTAAATAATACTAGTAATTATAGCATAAGTTTTTTGCAAAACCCAAGTAGTTTTCAAGGAGTTTTGCAGAAATAAAAAAGCCCTCACTTCCTAATGAAAGGAAGTGAGGGTAGTACTAGCTGGCTCCAAGGCCAGCAAAACTGATTGTCTGTACGCACTTGAAAGTGGTAGAGCTGATCTCGCCGACTGCAATTTCCTTCACGGGCTCAGCCCAGTAAAGGTTGTGCTTGTCGTCTGGTGGATTCACCGGCGCTGTACAGGTGGTATTGCCCTGGGTAAGCCGAACCAGCATCTTGTCACTAGCCTCACCGAGGTACTTCACCTCGTTGATCACCACATGATTCTCGACTGGAAGACTCCGGTTCAACACATCGGCGTAACCTTGCAGCTCACGCTGTGCGGTATCCAGCCGTTCCTCACGGGCATTGTTGTTCTGCACGATCACTGTGATGATCACCACGATTGCAATCATTGTGCCAACTGCGAGTATCACCACCATCGCCGACAAAACCACCCTGACTGGCTGTGGGAGCCAGCCCTTCTTTTCCTTGCGGGTGTTCTTGCTCACAGGGATCGACCCTGGAGCATCTCCTGGCTTCTTGGGGCTGGAGCCCCAATCACGCTCTTCAGCGTGCTGGCGCGCCGACTCGACCTCTTCATCTGAGAGCACCGGATTGCGCCGTCTTGCACCAGGCTTGCTATCTGTACCAACACTCATTTTTCCCCCTAGGGATACAGTGAATATTCCGCATCATCATAGCAAAAAAACACCAAAAAGTCAATATTTATGTCAAAGAAAGTTAACAACAGGCTGTGAATAACCATTGCCAAAAACTGTCAACAAAGCATAACAGTTTTGAAGACAAAAAAATACCCCCGATTTCTCGGAGGTAACGTGCATTACGAATGCATCATTCTGTTGCGGAATTCACGATAAAATGCCACATCTTCAGGGAAGTCGCTGAGTAGCCACGCCTGCCGGGTCACCCGCTCAGCAAGCCAACTGAGATCACTTCTAGTTTGGGAATCTTCATATCCGGATGGGATAGGATTCGCAAAAAGGTGATTGATTCGCTGAATTGCTTGCTCTGGATCACACCCTGCTACGTACATAGCGGCATTCACCTTACAGTACCATACCTTCTGAAGATACAGCACAGCTACGTCATCACGAAACCGCAATCGGTTAGCTCTACCTCGAGTAAAGCTGCTCCACCCGGGGCCAGAGGTTGCCTCGTCCCAGACAGTCTCATTGCGAGTAAATGCAATAAGTCGTCTCCGTTCGGCCTTTGCCACTTCAATACGAGAGAGTTCATAAGTCTCAAGTAACCGGTGTGCCCGAACAAATTCCGCCGGATAGTCAGTCCTAAAAGCACTTGCCATAACACTTGATGACCTGAAACTATCAATTGTAAAGGTCGCTACTCCAGTGAACTCCATCCAAGGCCAGAGTTTTGTAGCTATTTCTGGCAGGTGTAGTGCGAGATCATCTGCAAAATTACTTGTATGTACGATACTGCATAACAAGGTGAAACAACGTCGGTTCGGGGGTCCTTGAGCAGTGGCTCTCAGCATGATATTGCCAATTTCTTCTTCTGGGTCAAGCTCGGTTTGGCTCACGATTCTCCTCTGGACAGGTGCATATAGAATGTGATGTAAATATTATCATCAAATACAGATATTGTCAATAAAAAACCCTCAATTTCTTGAGGGGAATATCTATTCTTCATGCGGCAAGTACATCTCGACGTTGCATCCAGGCCCTGACGTATTCGGCCCGAAATTCAACGAAAGCTAGTTCACGTT
>CAYNHH010000038.1:0-7931 GCA_964397085.1 uncultured Candidatus Saccharibacteria bacterium | reverse complement strand
GCGCGCGTCGTTTGGGACGATGAGGTCGAAGGTTCGAGTCCTTTCACCCCGACCAGTAAAGACTTTATCTAAATCCACCAGCAAATTGTATGGTGGATTTAGCTTTATAACAGATACAGCGTTGTTTCTAACTCGTAGGTTCGCAACCAGTTCGTTGCATATCGCATCTTGTTCCATTAAATCTGTGGTATTTAACAAGGTTTTCAGATAAGAATTGATGAGTTCGTAGAATTCTTGCTCAGTTGGTAAGCCAGTCTTTAGTTTTTCTACCTCTTCTTCGTTCTTTTGAATGCTGTGCTTGGCTATATTTATCAGGTTCAGATGATGCTCTAGCTTGCCCTTGTGGTGCTTCTTGTACTCACTGAGGCTATTTAACTGTAGGTTTTGGTATCGTAGGTACTGCTTCTCTTGTACCTTGAGGTCTTCCTTAGCATCTCTGAGCTTACGACCAGCAATAGCCCTATCCTGAGCCAGCCTAAGCTCTAGCTTGCCCCTGTACATCCTATACGCATCTTTGCTCTTAACAGTACAGTGCCTAAGGGTGTACTCAATATGAGCCATTACATACTTAGCTCTGACACTTCGTTTAGGGAAGTCGCCAGTTTTCTCCTGAGCCTCAATGTTATAGCGGTAGCAATCCTTATTTCTACAGTAGAAGCTGATTAGCCACTTACCCTGATTCTTGCCACGCTTAATCTCTTGGTGCTGAAAATACATTAAGCTGTTACAGTAGTCGCAAATAACCTTACCCCTAAGCAAGCCGTAGTCCAATCGCTTGCTAATAGCACTTTTACCTGCAAACTTATCATCAAAGTTATAAGCAGTCCTTTGATTAAGCCTTACATACTCATCAGGAGTGATTAGAGGCAAGAAGTCGTATAGCTCCGTGAGGTTAGCAATGTTCTTGCCGTATTGGTATAAACCGAAGTAAAAGGGGTCTGCAAACATATTTCCAACAGTTGTTTTGTTTACCTTCGCTATCTTATATTCGCTGTCTTGGTCGCTTCTGATGCTTAGGTGTGAATCATTTAAGAACTTGGCTATTTCTACATTTGTCTTACTCTCGTAAAGTCGCATATTCACTGCCTTGCGAATTAACTCCCAATTGTAGCCATCAGGAATGAAGTAACCAGTACCTTTGTCGGCATAATAACCCTTTTTAGCTTGTCCTGTATATTTGCCCTCTTTGATGTTCCCAGTTATGCCTCTACTTACATCCACTGACAGTTTGTCGGAATACTGTTTAGATGTTGCAAATAGGATGCCTAGAAGCATCTTTCCGTTAGGTGTGTTGTCAAACTGATAGGTCTTAAAGTGCAGGTCTTGTATCTGCTCAAAATCAATCATTTCAATAATCTCGCCTGCTTCCTTCATATTGCGAGATAACCTATCAGGAGACCACGCCAGTAAACCGTGATACTTACCAGCGATAAAGCCCTGTATCATAGCGTCAAAGATAGGTCTATTCCCTGATATTTTGGCAGATGCTGATTCTTCTAGTATGTCTTCTGGTCGTACTGAAATGCCAAGAATACGAGCCAATTCTAAGCACTCAGACCTCTGGTCTTCTAATGAGCGTACTTGCTTTAGTTCATCGTCAGTAGACTTTCGGAGGTAGATTACATATCTACGCTTCTCTTTGGGTAGTATGCGTGTGGAGGTGTCTTCTATTTTAGTAAAATAACTTGCTAGGTCTTCTATGCTTCTCTTGCTCTCAGGTAAGTTGAATACATCAGGGTTCTCGGCTTTTTGTTTTGCTAGATTTTCTTCTGCTTGTAGCTTCTGTACTTCCGTCAAGCGTAATGTCTGGCGTTTTCTTTTGTACTTACTGCCGTCATCAAGCGTCATAGCAGGTTACTCCAAGCTAATCAATTTACGCAAAAAGTTTTTAGACGCCTCTAGGTCAATGTCGTTACTCGGATTTAGTATCAACTTATGGATGGTCTCGCCTTCAAACTGAGCCACACCTCTAGAATTTCTACCTGCCCAATGTTTTAGTAGGATAGTGGCTTTTAGTAGGTCTTTTTGGAATACGGAAGTGAGTGCCTGAGCAACAATCTTATTAGGTTCTAACCCAATAAAGTACAACAGGAATACGCTCTTTTCAGAAGCAAGAAACTCTAGCATTTTATCAAGGTTGTACGCTTTAGGGTTAGATTTTAGTATCATAATTTTTGTTTTAACATCTGTAGCGGTCTTGTATTTGTTAAATATTCTAATGTAATCGCCTAAATCATTCTTTGTTTGAAATCTTGATATTCTTGCACCATTGTTTAGCTCATCAACAAGGTTTTGCCGTAAATCGTCATCTTCTCCTGCAATAAGATACTCAATTATTCTGCCCCTGATGTTTACATTTTCTATAAAGCCAGCAATTAGTATCTCGTTTTTGTATTGCTCTACACGCTCATCCAGCTCTTTTTTAAGCGTTACATAGTCTGAGGAGACAACGAAATCAAAAGCTCGTTGTGGTGCTTCTAAGATGTTTACTGTGGATTCTTCGTCTACAACATATTTCTTGCCTGATGGACTGATGCCAGTAGTTGCTTCTACTAATCTAACTAAATTGCCCCCAAATCCTAGCTCCTGATGTATTGCAAATAAGTCTTCAAAGTTTTCAGGTGAGTTAGCTAAGCCAGTAAAATTCTTTGCTATGTCAGAACCGTTAAAACTACCTCTAATATTGTCAATCCTCAACTGTTGTGAGCTATGGCTAATTTTTACTAAGAAGGTAGAGTTGGCAAGGTAGACAATATTCTTTTGGGGCGTTATTAGACAAACAAAGAAGGGCATATCATCGTATTTCTGCAAGTTAGATAGCGATAACACGGTATTAGAGAAGCTATTAGAATTAGAGGCACTAAATCGTATGGCGTAGCTATCGCTATAATATATAGACCTGTCTTTTGTGAGCTTGAATTTGTCTTGCACCTCGTTGATTAGAGATGTCTTATCCCTAGATACCCTAGCTTGTAGAAAAACCAGTAGCTCTTTAGCTTCCTTACTTAACATTTTTTTGCTCGCTTAATGAGTTTCTTTCCCAAAATACGCCATCGTGATAGCCCTGAATTGTAGGGTCTGCATCCGCCATATCTAATCGTTTTTCCGTAAGTGTGCAGTACATATCATTCATATCAACACCTAAGTATTTTCTGCCTAGTTTTTTAGCTACTACAGAAGTTGTGCCTGAGCCAAGAAATGGGTCAAAAACAAAATCGTTTTTATCACTAGAAGCTAGGATAATCTTTGCTAATAGCTTTTCTGGTTTTTGAGTAGGGTGGTCGGTGTTTTCTGGCATAGACCAAAAGGGTATTGTAATGTCAGTCCATAAGTTGGATGGATGCGTCAGTCTATAGTTGCCCTCTTCGCTCTCAGTCCAGTCCTTAGCCACACCATCAACTCTATAAGGTGCGATTACCTTCTTTTTGACTTTTACAGCATCAACATTGAACTTATAGTCGTCTGAGACAGTAGCAAACCACACATCTTCCGAGCAGTTTTTCCAGTTGGATAATGCACCACGACCTTTCTCTCTCTCCCAAGTAATGCGGTTTCTAATTTTAAGGTGTTTGTTTAGCACATTGAATACCATAGGTGAGCTTTTCCAGTCGCAACAGACATATACAGAGGCATTGTCTTTGAGGGTGTGTAGGATTGACACTAGCCACTGTTCAAAATGGCTCTCGTAGTCGTCGTTTGTCTTTATCTTGAACTTATTGTTGCCAAAGTCTTTGTTGAGATTGTAAGGGGGGTCAATAAAAAGTAGGTCTACAAACTTTTCTGGTAGCTTCTCCGCCACCTTTTCAATTTCACCGTGAACAGTTAGGTTTTCTAGCTTTCTTGTGTCTATAGAAGACCCTGAAACAATCCGAGTTTTGTATTTTTTAGTGTCTTCGTCAGTAACAAAGGTTGTTCTGTTATTTTTCGCTCGGATTTTTTCTTTCATTTGAGACCCTCTTTTTTTGAATTAGTTTGTCTATGTCTTTGCTATCAATAAGATGCCTTTTACCTACTTTTATTGAAATGAGCTTACCTTTGCTTATCCATCTGTAAGCAGTAATTCTGCTAATTGCAAATAGCTCACACACTTCCTCTACTGTTAGAAGTTTTGCATCTTGCATATATATCATTATATATCAAAAATAAGCGTTACCGAAGTGTTTTTTACGGTAAAATAACGGTTATATTCTGGAAGTTATATCTTCCATTTTTGGAGTTCTCCAATTTGAAAAGCAGGCATCTCAATATCGCCTTGAAGTTCTAGTTCTGACTCGTCTTGGCGTAGATTATCGCTAAGCATAACCACCATCTTTATTAGTTTGTCAGTAGGTACTTCCGACAGGTCTCTCTTGTCTAGTTCCTCTTTTGCACGGTTTAATACCTCACCAAATACCTGTATCCTGTGGCGTTTAGTCATTGCATACTTCTCTTGTAGTTCGTCAATGGCAAGAGTTTGCAAGTTATGTATATCTCTAATAGTAATACTATCCTGCGACCAGCTAATAAGGGTAGGTTTACTAACTCCAAGTTGTTCGGCTATTTTACTAAAACTGTAGCCTTTTGCTCGTAATTCAATAAATTGTTGCTTTTCGTCTAATGTCTTACTCATACGGTCTCCGAATGCTTTATAAAGGATTTACATAGGATTCCTATACCATATGCATACCGTATACACACGGTATCTACCCCTGTTAAATGTTGAAATTTTTTCTTCCGTTATATAGCTACAGGTTCATAGCTACAAAGGTATATCTATTCAGCTATTTTTGTTTTGCCGTCATCGCCTTGAAAGGTCTCAATTACTATCCTATCGCTAGGGGTAGTAAAAGGTCGGTCATCCCAATTAGATGTATCCTGCGGTGATTCTTGTGGAGGTAAATCCGAAGAACCAGCATCAGGTTGCACGGTCTGATTGTCGTTACTGGTATCTTCACTCATACCTTTATTATAACAAAAAATCAGTGTTTTTAACTCTGTCAGACTTGACTAAATCCCTTATTACATCTTGTAAGTTTGAGATTCTTGTCCTCAGCAAGCCATAATTGAGAAGCAGGGTATATAAAGTATCTAGGACAGGTTCAATTGTAGTCCTCGTATGCCGACCATAGTAAGAACCCTGTTAACACAGGGTTTTTACTATGGTAGAGAAATAATACGAGAACCGTAGGTCGGCGCACGAGCCGCGCAGACCAAAAACAAACATGTTTGTTTTTGACGAGCAGTGAGGGAGAAGTATGAATTATGTATAATTCATACGCTGTCCTTTCACCCCGACCAATAAAAGAATCTGGATTCATTCCGGATTTTTTTATTGGTCTTTTTCTTTTTATGATACTAGAGTAAAATATAACTATGGATACAAACGCATTTATCAATCAAAATTGGTGGTTACTAATTCTAGGGATTGCATGGAGCATTGGCTGGAAGGGCTGGGCCTTATGGATAGCTGCTAAAAAAGATCAGAAGGTATGGTTTGTAGTATTTCTTATTGTTAATACAATTGGAATACTAGAAATATTTTATATATTCTACTTCTCAAAACAATCACAGATAAAATCAAGTAATAAATAGTAAAACTCATCAAGTATAAGATGTGGTAATTTTTATGCTTACCAGCTATAATATTTGGTAATGAAACGATTTGTGAAGCGTGTCAAAATTAAGCTCAAGAACACCTCAAGACTCAAGTTGCTTACGTGCCTGGGTATTGTTGCGACTGCCAGTATTTTGGTAGTAGGTACAGCGAGCGCCCACTCACGGTATGTGCGCCTTCAAAAGCTTGCCCAAAATACTCATGCTGTTGCTCGAGTAAATAATACACCTACAACCAACAAGTCTCCAGCTTCTATCGTTACCAATAAAAAAACATCAAAGATTGCAAATAAGCCATCAAGCAATAACCTCAAAAATTGTCTTCAAGCACGTACTGAAATTATCCCAAGAGAAAAAGCTATGGCTGATGAGCAAAAGCGTCACTTTGACGAGCTAAAAGAGATTCAAGCCAATCGTCAGAAATCTGGTGATGCTAACCCTGAGAGCTATAAGCAAGAACTATCCAAAGAAAATGATTTGAATCGAAAAAATATGCAAGACATCATGAAGCCACCAGCCAAAAATCCCAAACCACAGAAGTGTTAAATATATATATTTGTATTGTATAATGAAGTATAAGAAGTATAGAATTGTGAGAAACAACATCCAATTAGCAGAGGTATCAATCACTAGCCCAATCAGTAGACTCAAAAGCCTAGTTGCTATTAGTGGGTTTGCTTTGCTTGCCATAGCTTTGTTGCTTCTTCCCAAGCAAGCCAAGGCATTTTCTGGCTCTGGCACAGGTACTATTGGCGACCCATTTGTGATTACTACCTGCACACAACTCCAAGAAATGGCGGATGATCTGGGTGCCAACTACGTTCTCGGGGGTAATATTGATTGCTCAGATACTGTCAATTGGAACACTGGCAAAGGCTTTGACCCTGTTGGCTGGTATGATTATGATAACGACATTGGCTATCCTTTCACAGGCACATTGAACGGCAATAATCATACCGTTAATGCACTGACAATTATCCGCGCCAATGATACTCCCAATGATAATGACCCTGCTGACGAATCGAATGTTGGTCTTTTTGGCTACACGAGTGGCGCAGTTATCAGTAATCTAAATATCGCTAATTCTAAAATAAAGGGCCACCAAAATGTCGGAGGAATCATTGGCGCCATGCAAGATGGCCAGCTACTCAATAGTACCTTCAATGCCACCACTACACCCAATGACTGCACACCAGGTCACTGTGTTTGGGCACGATATGGGTATTACGGCGGCGGGCTTGTGGGTGTATTAGTCGGCGGTGAAATCGCCAATTCACACTCGGCTGGTTCTGTACGTGGTAGCGGAAGTTATATTGGTGGGTTAGTAGGCCTAATGTACTCAGGTAATCTACACGACTCATATTCCACGGCTTCTGCCGACGGTGGGTCAAACATAGGCGGTGCAATTGGGTATATGCAAGGTGGTACTGCCTCTCATATATATGCTACAGGTATGATTCATGCAGTAGATGATGAGTTGCCGGATAGATCAGGAAGAGAACTAGGTGGTCTAATAGGTACTATGGGTGGTGGTGAAGTTACTAATGCCTATGCTACTGGTGCTGTGAATGCCGATATTGGCTCGGCCGGTGGGTTTGTGGGCCATATGTATGGTGGTGTCATATCTAATGCTTATTCATCAGGTACAGTTACTTCTACAGCACCAGAAGTATATTATGGCACAGGAGGCTTTGCAGGAGATTTGAATACAAGTGGTGATGTACTTATTCAAAATTCATTCTCAGTGTCAACTGTTAACAGTACTCAGGGCGCCGGTGGTTTTGTGGGTCTTTTATCAAACTATATCGACCCTAACGCTTCACCAGCTCACCCAGAGCCACTTGTAAATGTACGGTATGACGTCGCTCGTAGTGGTATAGGCTACTGCTACAGCCGGTCTAGTCAGGGTACGGGTAACGGACAGTTTAGTAGTCCTCTTGGAGTCACCACCGATACCAATGGTAATGTTTATGTAGTTGATTATGGTAACAACCGTATCCAAAAGTTTGACAGCTCTGGTAACTATCTCGCAAAATGGGGTACATATGGTAATGGTAACGGCCAGTTTCAGTATCCCTACGGCATCACCACCAACACCACCGACAATGTCTACGTCGCAGATACTGGTAATAACCGTATTCAAAAGTTCACCAACACCGGCACATATATAAGTCAATGGGGTACGCCAGGCTCTGGAAATGGTGAGTTTAGTGGCCCCACTAACATCACCACCGACACCACCGGCAATGTCTACGTCGTAGATTCCAATAACAACCGCATCCAAAAGTTCACCAACACCGGCACATATATAAGTCAATGGGGCACGCTAGGCTCTGGCA
>CAYNHH010000037.1:0-8376 GCA_964397085.1 uncultured Candidatus Saccharibacteria bacterium | reverse complement strand
CCAAAGAGCTCATAGATAGTGGTAAGGCGTACTATTCTAGTATTAGCCCTGAAGCTTTTGCGAGCTTACGTGAAGAGGCCATCGCTTCAAAACGCCCTTTTGTATACAAGCAGTCTATGGAGCCTAACGAGGTGCCTACAGACACTACCAATCTACCAATTCGCCTTAAGATTGGTGAAGGAAAGACTACATGGACTGATGTGATTCGTGGTGAGTCAGAAACGCCCAATGAACTTATAGATGATTTTGTGATTTTGAAAGCTGATGGCTACCCAACCTATAATTTTGCTAATGTTATTGACGACCACCTGATGGAGATTAGTCATGTAATTCGTGGTGATGAATTCATAAGTACCACAGCAAAACATGCAATTTTGTATGATACCCTCGGTTTTGCTAGACCAAAATGGGCACATCTCCCATCAATTCTTGGGCCAGACGGCAAAAAGAAACTCAGTAAGCGTGATGGGGATGTAGATGTACTTGAATACCAAGCAAAGGGCTATTTGCCAGAGGCATTGGTCAACTTTTTAGCCCTATTGGGCTGGAATGATGGTACCGAACAAGAAATTTTTACTATAGATGAGCTGACCAAAAAGTTTCAACTAGAGCGAGTTCAAAAAAGCCCAGCTGCTTTTGATGCTCAGCGACTTGACTGGATGAACGGGGAATACATTCGCGCACTCTCTATTGAAGAGCTTAGTGAGAAGGTACGACCATTTGTGCCAGCAGAGTGGTATAAAAGCCAAGAGTATTTTAATGCTGTATTGGCCCTTGATTCAGAGCGTATGAAACGGCTTGATGAGGCGCAATTCTTGATGGAGATATTTTTTGATTTACCCGTTATAGACAGAAAGATTCTTGCTCAAAAAGATAGTTTAGAAGATATTCAACTTTGGCTAGATAACGTACTCAGCACCCTTAATAGTATTGATTTTACTCACGATAGCTTAGAGAAATCAATGAGAAAGCTCAGTGAAACACTTGGTATTCAGACAGGACAGTTATTTTACGCTCTTCGTATTGCTCTCACCGGGCGCACTAAGGCACCCGGTCTATTTGATATTATGATAACGCTCGGAAAAGACGAGACTATCAAGCGACTCAAGCAAGTTGTATGAATAAGTATCTGGTCTTTTCTCATGGTTTTGGTGTGAAAAAAGACAGCAGAGGGCTGTTTACTGATATTTCTAGGGTTTTTCCTAATTATATTGCGGTGATGTTCGACTACTATATAGAGAGACCAAGTGGGGTTTTTACTATTCCTTCTCTGCATAATCAAGCTAAGATGTTACAAACCCAAATTGATATTATTTACAGGAACGACCATGAAGCTGAAATAACCCTTATTTGTCACTCGCAAGGCTGTGTGGTGGCTGGAATAGCAAATCCTAAAGGTATTACCCATGCAGTTTTACTGGCTCCGCCAGGCAATATGTCTGGCCATGAAAAAGCAAAGGAATATTTTAGTCGTCGAAAAGATGCAGTCATCGCAACAGATGGGGCTATTCGGTTCACTCGTAAGGACGGGAGTACTACTTGTATCACCGCCGAATTTATAAGCGACCTCACTAGTATTGATCCTATCAATGCGTACCATCAATTAAGTACTATTACAAATACAGCTATTTTAGTAGCTCGTCAGGATGAGATGCTCCATCCAATTGACTTTAGTTCTCTTAATGACAATGCCCAGTTGATTGAGATTGACGGCGACCATAACTTTACAGGTGAGTACCGAGATGGTTTGCTTCTTGAGGTTAAATCCATTCTCAAATAACACTTGCAACATATGCCCGTACAGGTGCAGAATAGAAATATGAAGTTTCGTGTCATATTACATGGGAGTTTTAGTAAGCACTTTGCGCAGATCCAAGAAGCTGCAAGTATCTTTCAGGCTGCTGGTGTTGAGGTATTAGCACCAAAACTCACAGACATTGTTGACCAGGCAGATGGCTTTGGGATGTTTGCTGATGAAATTGGTCAGGATCCTCGGCTGATTGAGCTGCTGTACCTCCATAATCTCAAACGACTAGGCTCAGGAGGATTTAGTTATTTTGTAAACCCAGAAGGCTATATTGGCAAGAGTGCAGCTTACGAGCTTGGTATTGCCCAAATTACCAATACTCGTTGCTTTTACCAAAGTGCACTTAGTGATCACCCTGCGTATGTCCACAAGAACGCTATTTGGAGGCCACAAGCACTAGCTGACTATATCTTAGGAAATAAAGCCTTGCCAAACTCGCTTGTCTTTCGTAACGAGCGCAAGATTCATGAGCTATGGGTAGACTTAATGGTGCCGGGATCGGTTGTTGCTACGGGTGCAATTATTGAGCACTCTCCAGTACATTCTCAATCAGAAAAAGAAATTCTACTCGTCAAAACTCATAAATGGGGAGGTAGGTACTCGATCGTTGGCGGTAAAGTACGTCGTAATGAGCGCCTCAAAGATGCATTGTTGCGAGAGGTAAAGGAAGAGACTCAGCTGAGTGGAGTAGTTGGTACCCATCTGTGTACTTTTGACCAAATAAAGAATTCTGGTTACTACAACGAAACAACTCAACATATTTTCGTTGATAATATAGTTGAAGTTGACTCTAAGAAAGTTGTTTTAAATGACGAAGCTCAAGAGTATGTTTGGGCTCGAGCTAGTGAAGCACTCAACCATCTAGATATTGAGCCAAATGCGCGCCATACGCTTGAGTTGTATGCCCAGGCTACTGCTGCTTAGTTCCAGTCTAGCGTACCGCCGGTTTGGTACTCAGTTACTCGTGTTTCAAAGAAGTTCTTTTCTTTGCTCAGGTCTACTGCTTCACTCATCCATGGGAAGGGGTTTTTGACATTAAACTGTTTGGGCAGGCCAACAGCACTAAGGCGACGGTCTGCAATGTACTCAATGTACTGTTTAAAGCCATCGGCATTCATACCAAATATGCCTCGGGGAAAAACTTCTTGAGCATATTCGTACTCAAGTTTTGTGGCTTTCTTAACTAAATCAATCATATGCTTCTGGAATTTATCATCCCAAAGTTCAGGCTGTTCTTCTTTGATGGCATTGATCATATTGATACCAAAGTTGAGGTGCTGTGATTCGTCACGCATAATGTACTGAATCTGCTCTGAGCTACCCACAAGCTTATTTTGTCGTTGAAAACCAAATATCACTGCAAAACTTGAGTAGAAGAATATCCCTTCTAAAATAAGAGAGAATACACAGAGATTCTCTAAAAACTTCTGGTCGTTTTCAAAGGTACCAGTATGGAATCCGTCTGCGAAGATACCGTCATTGAATCCAAGGATAAAATCAGCCTTGCTATAGTGAGCAGAGTTTTCGCGATACATATTGAATATCTCACCACCATCAAGACCAAGGCTCTCTACAATGTATTGATAGGCATGAGTATGTATGGCTTCTTCAAAGGCCTGTCGTAATAAGTACATGCGACACTCTGGCGAGCTCACGTGCTCATACAGCCCTAGCACGATATTGTTGGCTGCAATTGAGTCTGCAGTAGTGAAAAAGCCTAGTGCAGTCTTAAATGCCAAACGCTCGTCTTCGGTGAGTCGAGGAGACTTCCAGAGCTCAATATCATCTTGCATGGCAATTTCTGTAGGAAGCCAGTGATTGGCGTTACCAGCAAGGTAAGCGTCCCAAGCAAAAGTGTGCTTCATAGGATGAAGCTGAATTACATCAGCATCTTCGCCGTTTATTATACGGCGTTTGTTTACATCAGGTCGTTTTTTACTCATCTTGATTGGCATAATACTCTCCTTTGGTTTTAGTGGTTACTCATTATTTATCTCTACTGACAAGCTTCGCAATCTTGATTGTCTATCGCACAGGTTTTTGTTACTTTTTCAATGGCTGCAGCAGATGGGGTAGGAGCATCTTGGGCAACAGTGGCAAAATCTCGCTTGTGAGTCGAACCATACTCGGCAGTATCAACAGTAGACTTTTCTACTTGTGAGGCTGCGAGAGACCGTAAGTAGTAAGTAGTCTTGAGGCCCATTTTCCAGGCGTAGGTATAAATATCTGACAGCTTTTTACCAGAAACACCTTGTACAAATATATTGAGGCTTTGGCTTTGATCTATCCACTTACCACGGTGTGCAGCAATCTTTACGAGCCACTCGGCGTCTATCTCAAATACCTCTTGGTATTTTGCTCGTAAGTCTGCAGGAATTTCGGTGATTTTTTGCAGTGAACCATCGTGGAATTTGATCTTGTTCATAATCTCGTCATTCCAGAGATTGGATTTCTTTAAATCATCTATAAGGTATGAGTTGATGACAGTAAAGTCGCCGCTCATGTTTGATTTCACATAAAGATTTTTGTATATTGGCTCGATGCATGGGTAGCAACCAGAGATATTACTAATTGAAGCAGTAGGGGCAATAGCCATAGTATTACTATTGCGCATACCGTGTTTTTTCACATGACTTCGCACTTCTTTCCAGTCAAGTTTGCCTTTGCGCTTCACATCAATCTTCATTCCGCGTTCTTTTTCGAGTAGATCTAGTGTATCAACAGGGAATATGCCGCGATCCCATTTAGAGCCTTTGTACGACTTGTAAGCACCTCGTTCTTTGGCAAGTCGACTTGAGCCCAAGATAGCGTAGTAGCTAATGAGCTCCATACTTTCGTCACCAAAAGCCACTGCCTCTTCTGAGTTGAACGGGATGTTGAGCAAGTAAAGTGCATCTTGAAAGCCCATTATGCCCATACCTACTGGACGGTGACGCATGTTAGATACTTTACACTCATCAGTAGTGTAGTAATTAATATCTATTACATTATCAAGCATACGCATGCCGGTCTCTACTGTGTCAGACACCAGCTCTCTATCCAGCTTTCCATCAGTGATGTGTCGAGCGAGGTTGACTGAGCCTAGGTTACACACAGCTGTCTCTTCTGCAGAGTTATTGAGAGTGATCTCAGTACAAAGATTAGAGTTATGAATGACACCGGCGTGGTCTTGAGGAGAGCGTACGTTACAGGCATCCTTGAAGTTGATCCATGGGTGACCAGTCTCAAATAGCATTGTCAGCATCTTGCGCCATATCTGAGCAGCAGGCACCCGACGAAACATTTCTATTTTGCCTTCATCAGCCATTTGCTCGTACTCTTCATATTTCTTTTCAAACTCTGCACCATAGGTATGATGTAGCTCTGGCACTTCATTAGGTGAGAATAGAGTCCACTGACCATCGGCCTCAACTCGCTTCATGAATAAGTCTGGGATCCAGTTGGCAGTATTCATATCGTGAGTACGTCGTCGCTCATCGCCAGTGTTCTTACGTAGTTCTAAGAAATCTTCTATATCAAGGTGCCAAGTCTCTAGATATACGCAGGTGGCACCCTTGCGTTTGCCAGAGCGAGAGATTGCTACAGTAGTATCATTGGCGATCTTAAGAAATGGTATTACACCTTGAGAAGGAATATTTACTGTCTTTATCATCGAACCGGTAGCTCTGATGTTGGACCAGTCAGTGGCAATACCACCAGAAAACTTACTCATGAGGGCAGTATCTAGGTATACCTTGAAGATATGTTTTAAGTCGTCATCAACGGTGTTAAGAAAGCATGAACTTAGCTGAGCAAATGTTGTACCTGAGTGAAATAGAGTGGGGGTAGAAGGTACATAACGTAGTGTTGAGAGGATATCATAAAACTTCTTGGCACTGGTATTTTTTTCAGTTTTCTTCTCAAGTACAGAAAGCCCCATAGCGATGCGCATCCAAAATATTTGTGGAGTTTCGAGCCGCACACCCCGGCCTTCGTTTTGGATGAAGTAACGATCATGCAACATATCAAGCCCCATGTAATCAAATAAGCCATCGCGATCAGCTTGAATGTGACTCGCTAGATCTTCAATATCAAATTCAAGTAGGCGCTTGTCTAGGCGACCTTCTTTGACGGTGTCTACAATATACTTTTTGAATTTGGCCTGGTAAGCCTCATCAAGCTCTGAAGGCGTATCGGTACCAAGCACTTCTCTATAGATCTTTTTGAGAAGCAAACGAGCGGCGAGAGTAGAGTAAGCACTATCTTTTTCTATACAAGAACTCGCGGCCATTATAAGTGCATCTTGGAGTTCTTCTAGAGTGATACCGTCGTAGAGACTACTTTTTGTGAGTTGGGCGAGCTCATCGATGTCTACAGAGTCTTCTATGCCCTCAGCAGCCTCCACGAGATTTTTGATAAGGCGAGTGTAGCTAAAGTGGTCGATACTACCGTCTGGTAATGTGACTTTGAGAGCATTGTGCTCGAGTTTTTCAGCAGAACGATTGGCCTCAGCGGCACGAAGAGCTTTGTGTTCTTCACGGTAGAGTATATAGCTACGGGCAGTCTTAAAGAAATCTGAGCGCATGAGCTCTTGCTCTACGAGATCTTGAATAGTCTCTACCTCTGGTACACCATCACCAATTACTGCATCAAGATGAGAAACTACTTCATCTACAATGGCAGTAATAGTTTCTTGTGGTATTTCGCTATCCACAGAGTCACTAGCCTTTTGAATAGCAATTACTATTCTTTCTGGCTCAAACTCTACCACCTGGCCATTACGTTTTTTTATACTCGAAAAAGTCATCTTCTCACCCTCCTTTAGAAAATCTATTTGTTGTTTGTATCACCACATGTAGTGCTTATGCTATATGTTACTACACTATATATGGCATTTAATACGTCGTCAACTACCTCACGAACATTCTGCGCACAAATTACCTATGCGAATATAATACGAAAATACCCCCTATGTTGTCAAGCCCGCGCACCCTTGGCTTAAGCGTTAGTACTCCCTCAAAAACAAAACTTGTGTTTATAATACCGCGTCGCAATAGTGCTTGTCTAGCATTGTTTTTTTGGTATATTATTATGCAACCGGTCCTTCTTGGTTTACAATTACTTAGTGGTGACATTTATGGCCCCGTCGTCTAGTGGCCTAGGACATCAGGTTCTCATCCTGAAGATCGCGGGTTCGAATCCCGCCGGGGTCACCATAAGACACTCATCAAAACCGATAAGTGTTTTGTATTATATAAACAAAACAACAAGCATGTACTAGTTGACTATTTTGTGTTTTTATGCTATTATTCACTACATTACTGACAACCCACAGGTGTCAGTGCACCCACCAGTCCCACAGGACAGGAGAAGCCAATGTCAAAGCCAATTCGTGTACCCAGTACGACAGCCATGTTCATCAATGGACTTGGTCAGGTCATACGTGCTCACTTCGGCCTGAAGGTAACCAAGCATGAGTGCTGGACATTCGAGCATGTTGCGAACTACGAGATTTGTGGCAACCCTGGCAACTGCGTTATCCACGACGCTCCATGGGTAGAGCACCAAGACTCATCTTGCATCTCTCCATGTTACGAGTATCGTAACAAGATCTACCTTGGAGTAGGTGAGGTCACGATCCGTGGCGGGCAAAGATACATGCTTCGTACGCGCATCGAGCACACCTACTGGGATCTTTCAGGAGAGCTGTACATCGCATCAGTCTGGGCGAGTAAACCCGATGGCGAGCTGCTCCGGGGTCAGTTTGGTCTCTTCGAAGACGGAACGGCGTACGTTTCAGACCAGGAGTGTCCCCTGAGGCCTCCTTCCAAGATCGACTTCTGGCGTGAGAGCGTCCCGGCGGATTGATCTGAATAGACCTTTACAGCCCCTGAAAAGAGTCCCTGACTCAATCGGGGGCTTTTTTTCATTGTCTGTGAACAGTACTCTAAGTGATACGTTACCTAGTATGAGAATTGTTACTCGTTTTCTACTGAAGTACTTTTTCTCGTTTCATTTTGATATAATCTTTGTATGTCATTTCAAGCATACTTAGATAATATTGAAACAAAAACCGGTAAAACTCCCAATGAGTTCATCGAGCTTGCATCATCGAAGGGATTTAACAAAGACACAAAGACTAGTGAGTTAGTCGACTGGCTCAAACAAGACTTTGATTTGGGTAGGGGCCATGCCATGGCGCTAGTAGCGGTTATAAAAAACGGCTCAAAAATAAGTGATAAGCATGTGAATAGTGGCGGCACTCATAGCGACGAAAGTAACGAGCTAGGGTTAGATGGCATTAAAAATCGATAGTTATTATCTAGACAGACTAGATTACGCAGTATAGTGATAGGAGCCCGGGAGACACACTTTCACACACACATCTCATTGTAACCAGATATTATTTAGTCACTGGACACTACATCTGATTTGCTAGTTTGCTATAATAGTGCTTATGCAGTCAACTCACTCTCCAAAAACTACCGAGCCAGTAAAATTCATGTTTGGTGATGTAGCGATGCCATTACGTATAGCAACAATTGCTGTAGTGAGTGTTTTTGCCTTTGTGGCCTTTGCCGGCACCGTGC
>CAYNHH010000036.1:2110-8741 GCA_964397085.1 uncultured Candidatus Saccharibacteria bacterium | reverse complement strand
TTTTGTTTGAGTATAAGACGTAAGCTCGAATGGTTTTGACTTACCGCAACATCGGCACCAAGGTAAAATCCAGTCTGCAGGCCCTTCGACTTTGCGGCGGCTGCCAGATCAAAGTCCTCCAAAGGACTTTTGCGTACCAATTCAAATCCACCTACTGCAGAAATACTTGAGCGTACAAAAGCCATAACATTACTACTTGCATTTACTGATTTTGGACTAATTTGAGCAAGCATTGCTGAAGGATACATACCAAGCATTAGGTAGTGATTTTGGCTAAGTATTACTTGCTGAGCCAAACTTTTGTTTTGATCTGCTGGCAGTAACGAGATTAGGCTCATTTTTTGTTCAGTAATCAAACTAGCAATTACTGAAAGAGCATTGGGCAGAAGAATTGTGTCTGCACTCAGCAGTAGTACTATGTCACCAGTGGCCTTATCAAGTAGTTGCTGTGCTACCCATGCATTAAGCGTCCAGCCTGGCTTAAGAGGCTTGGTTTCAATAATCTTTAATCTCGGGTCTTGGTAACCCTCTGCGATTTTTACAGTGTTATCATTTGACCCAAGATCAGTAAAAAGTAGTTCAAATTGTGGATACTGCTGGCCAAGTATGGCTAGAAGAGTTGATGAAATATTATCACCTTGATTATAGGCATGCATAATGACACTAATTTTGGGGAGTTCACTAAGGCGTTGGGTCTTGGGGCGGCGAAATGCCCTAAGATTGTATAATGTAAACCCTAGCTGAGCCAAGAAAAATGCCAACAAGAAGAATCCAAGTAGTAAGACGTAGTATTCGCGCACTTTCAGAGGATCAAAAAAGTACAAAAGCAGTTGTGAGAGCCAAAAGCCAACGAGTAGATTTAACCACATAAAATTTTGCCAGCCCCTATGAAACTGACCACTATGTGCATCTGACTTAAATTTCAAGAAAAAGGCTGTGTTTAAAACATATAGCGCCAGAAGAGCAGCTGCTAGTAATCCAGCCGGAAAGTATGCTATTGAAATAACAATACACGAAAAGATATAGAGACCCATTGCATATTTATTTGTTCTTTTTGCGCCCAAAAAAGTTGCAATAGAGTGAATTTTTGCAGCTCTATCTGGCTTGATATCTTGGATTGCCCCAAAGGCCTGACTCGCCATACCCCAAGCTACAAATGCTAGTATTGCAGGCCAATAATACTGTGTCGAACCTCCATATACTAGCCCAAACACAAATGGCAAAGCAAAATGTAGTGCAGAGTTAATCGAATCTAAAAATGGTACTTCTTTAAAACGAAGTGGTTTTGCGCTATAGCTAATACAAAAGAATATAAGAGCCCCAAAAACTACTCTTGCAGCATTTGTACCTGTTGCAAAAAAGTATAATAAGAAGGGAATATTAGCCGCAATAATGACATACCATAATGGTGCGTGCTTATGTTTCTCAAGTAAGCCTCCTTCGACGGAATTTTTTCGAGGATTTTTGATATCTGATTCATAGTCAAAAATATCATTCACACCATACATCAACAAGTTGTATGAGAACAAAAAGTATATGAAGCCAATTATTCCTGCAAGATTAATAGTGTTGGCAGCAAGTAGATACCCTACCAAAAATGGCGTAGCCGTATTGATCCAGCTCACTGGGCGACTGGTTGCAAGAATCTCTCTAACGGTAAGTTGTGTAGCTTTAACTTCTTTTGTCATAATGAAAAAATTCAAATAGAGCTGGAATAAGTAACACCACAGCAATCAGATAGCTGAAGTCCTCAACAGGAATGCTACCAATTCTTAATCCTAGAATCGACTTATTATTATACAGTACTACAGCAAGTGCGGTTAAGTAGGTATCAAATAATATCATGGCTACAGCAAGAATAAGAAAGACAGTCAGAAGTAGCTTAAAGCCAGGAAGTTTTAGCTTCAATAAGATAATAATTAATAGTGAAATAGCAGTGAGGCTTAGGGCGAGCAGTAGATAACTAAACATGAGGTTCTTTTTTTGTTATTTTACCGTCGTTGTGATGTTTCCCGATAGACCTTGTTACTAAAAACCTGTAAAGCAATAACGTTATATAGCAGAGTAAGAACAAAAATAGAAACTCTTCAACAGGCAAATTGGGAGTTACAAAATATAATCCAATTACATACTTTTGATTTGTTGTAAAAATATTTTGATATATGCCGGCTATATCAAAAAGAAGCAGGAGTGTCATCGCTGACCCAATCGACTTTGCGCTAGCCTTCCAGTCATGCCAAAAAGCCAGTCCATATTTATAGTCGGCCAATAATAATCCAACGATACTAAATATCAGAATTGAAATATAGAAAAAGTGACTATAAATAATTGCTTGAATCATGATGTAATTATACTCCAAAATTCTGTTATTATTACTTAGTAATGGTATACAAACACACAAATTCAAAATCAGTAATAATTATAGGTGCTGGCATCGGTGGACTCTGTACGGCCGCACGCTTACTCAAAGACGGTTACAAAGTCACGATGTATGAAAAAGAGGCTATTGTAGGTGGAAGAGCCCATCGTATAGTGCAAGATGGCTACACATTTGATACTGGCCCAACTCTTCTGATGATGACAGATGTGCTCTACGATACATTTACTTATTGTGATAAAAACTTTGATGATTACATTACCTTGCTTCAGCTTGAACCTAACTATCGAGTGACTTTTGCCGATAAATCAAAAATTACTGTGAGTAGCAATTTGCCAAAATTTACTGCCGAGCTAGCACAGTTTGACCCAAAAGCTCCAGAGCAATTTTATCGGTATTTTGCAGATGTAGCCGAAATATATCGTATTTCTCGTGCTGGGTTTATAGATAAGAACTTCGATCGCTTTACTGATTTTATCAATATTAATTCAGGAATCAAACTGCTCAAAAAACGGGGTATCTACAAACTTTGGAATTTTGTAGGCAGATACTTCAAAGACAATCGCCTCAAGCAGTTATTTAGTTTTCAGAGTATGTATCTTGGCGTAAGCCCCTACGAAGCTCCTGCAGTATATAGTGTGGTGAGCTATATGGAGACAGGGCTGGGTATTTGGTATCCGAAGGGCGGAATGTATAGCTTAAGTCAGGCACTTGAAAAGCTAGTAATTGACATGGGCGGTACAATTCACGTCAACTCAGCTATCAAGCAGGTTTTGGTAGATGATAAACAAGCGAATGGAGTAGAGCTAGAGACAGGCGAGACCATTCAGTCAGACATAGTCATCTGCAACGCAGATCTAGTCTATAGTTACCAAAAGCTATTACCAGAATCAGTGCAACTCAAAAGTCTTGGCCGCAAACCAGAAGTTCTCAAGCAGGCCAGCTCAGCACTATTGTTTTACTGGGGAGTTGATGATCAGCTTGAGGGCATGCTGCATCACAATGTATATCTGTGCAAAGATTTCAAGCAGAATCTTGAGCAGATATTTGATGACAAAACTCTACCCAGTGACCCATCATTTTATACCTACATACCTACTAAGACTGATCCGTCATTAGCACCAAAAGGGAAAAACGTAGTCTATATACTAGTACCAGTACCCAATCTAAGAGGTAAAAATGATTGGGAAGCAGGAATACCAAAGATTAAAGCAAAAATAATCAGACGACTCAAGACAGAGTTTGGCCTGGATATTGAAAGTAAAATTGAGACCGAGGCAATTTTTACTCCACAAGATTTTGAAACAAAGTTTAACCTCACTTCTGGTTCGGCTTTTGGTCTAACTCATCACTTTATGCAGTCTGGCTATTTTAGGCCGCACAATGTTGCTAGAGGTGTAAAGGGACTATATTTCGTAGGGGCGAGCACATACCCTGGCGGAGGTATACCAATGGTCACATTGAGCGCTAAGCTTGTACATGAGCGCATTCTCAGTGATAATAAGTAACAATAATCTATGGAAACAAATAATCTCAAAAGCTATATATCGACTACCAAGACTCAGGTAGATGTAATTCTCGAAGAATTTTATGCAAAGAAAGTCATCGATGCAGGAAAGCTGAGTAGCGAATACAAAAAGCTTATCACTGATACCGCCAAACAAACTTTGCGTGGTGGAAAACGTTTGCGCCCTGCTCTAGCTATACTTGGATACACCATAGCTGGCGGTACAGACCACAAAAAAATACGCACTGCCGCCGCATCGCTCGAGATATTTCATAATTATTTGCTTATTCATGACGATATCATGGATAGAGATGATACACGTCACGGCGGTCTGAATATTACCGGCACCTACAAAAAACGTCTTGCCAAAGTTCTGTCACCTGCAGAAGCCGAGCATATAGCCAATGCATTCGCTATATCAGCTGGTGATGTAAATTGTGGACTCACTTACGAGCTGCTACTCTCAGCCGGTTTCCCAGCTCAAGAAACATTGTCTGCTGTAGCTAGACTTAGCGAAGCAACCTTTGAAGTAGCAGCTGGACAGCATCTAGATATAATTGCATCATATAAAAAGTCCATGTCACAAAAAGACATTATTAGTATCTCACGGCATAAGACTGCTGATTATTCAATAATCATGCCCTTGCAGTTTGGCGCAATACTTGCTGGTGGCGATACCAAAGTACTCGATGGCATGCGCCAATATGGTCAGGCCCTTGGTATTGGATATCAACTAGCCGATGATGTAATTGGAATTTTTGGCAATCAAAAGACTATTGGCAAGCCAGTGCTATCTGATCTGCAAGAAGGCAAACAAACTATGCTGATGCGGTACGGTATGCAACTTGCATCACAAAATGAAAAAAAGCAGTTGAAGTCAGTCGTTGGCAACCCAAAAGCTACTATGGCCGATCTTAAGATGGTCAGAAAAGTTCTAGAAGAATCTGGCGCCAAAGCAAAAACACTCATTATGGCCCAAGACTACGCAGTGACAGCAATTGATAGCATCCCTCTTATTACAAACGATCCTGCCATACAAAAAACACTAACTAGCTTTGCACAATACTGTGTAGCACGCTCGAGCTGACATGAAGTCTTTAGACTTATACACTCATACCGCTAGTCAAAGTAGTAGGCTAATTACTCAAAACTACTCAACATCATTCTCAGCCGCGATGCGACTGCTCGATGAGCCTGTGCGTACCCATCTATACAATACCTATGGATATGTGCGGGTGGCAGATGAATTAGTAGATACCTTGCGACCCAAAAATGCCTCTAAGCAGCTAGATAACTTTATAGAAGAGTCTCAGCAAGCGCTATTTTCTGGTGTAAGCCTAAATCCTGTAATTCATGCCTTTACCTTTACGGTAAAAGAAAATAAAATTCCAGCAGAACTAGTAGAGGCATTTTTTGTGAGTATGCGTATGGATTTGAGCAAGCATCGTTACGTTAAGGCTGAGTATACAGACTATATCTATGGTTCTGCAGAGGTTGTAGGCTTGATGTGCTTGTGTATATTTACCCACGGAAACAAATCGCAGTACGCTCAATTAAAGCTAGGCGCCAGAGCTCTAGGATCGGCATTTCAAAAGGTCAATTTTTTGCGGGATATGGCGGCTGACAATATTGAGCTAGGAAGGATATACTTCCCTGATGTTGATTTTAAGAAATTTGATGAAGCACAAAAGCAGAAGTTGATAGATGAGATAACTGCAGAACTTACTACGGCCAAAGCTGTAATAGCACAGCTCCCACGATCAAGTCGGTACGGAGTATTGTTGGCGTTTAATTACTATAATGCCTTGGTATCCAAGCTAGCTAAAACTCCAGTAGGTGAGATCAAAAATAATCGTTTACGAGTAAGTGATATGTACAAGCTATACCTCTTCTGCTTAGTTGGCTTACGCAAGCTACTCCATATCTAAAAAATCAGCTATAATATATACAGATTAATCTCTAGATATGGCACAAAACCCCCAAAAACACATCACTGTGGACGGTGTTCGGTATGATATAGCTTCAGGCCGAGCCATTTCAGCTGCACGCTCTTCGAGCCAAGCACCAGCAGGGCCAACTGTTTTGGATTTGCGTACTCCCAAGAACGAAGCCTCTATGCAGCCAGTGGTTAAAAATCAAGCTGTTTCAGCTAAAGTGCAATCACCAGAGCCCACACGAATGATGCCAATTCCACAATCAGAGCCAATCATTAAGCTGAAAAAACCACGTCGAAAGCTATTGCAGCCAAAACAAAGGGGTGACAGTAAAAACGCACAAGTAGCAGACAAAAACAGCCACAGCAAGAGCAAGAAGACAATTATAGATAATTCACACAACGAGCTACCTAGGTTTTTGTCATTTGTCTTGGCTCGAGGTTTTTGGCCACATGCAATTCTTTCACTTTGGCAACTTAGCCTTGTACGCACCATTGCCAGCCCTCAAACCTGGCTACTTTTAACTCTTCCATTGTTACTACTGCAAGTGCGGGTACTGCAAAACCTCACTCTCAACGAATCTTTACAAAAAGCAAAAGCTTTTGTTCTGCCAGATCACTATCAGGTACTCACGTTGGCTCTTGGAATCATGCTAGCAGCATTTTTAGTTGGCGTGATTATACGATCAGTCATTACAGCCAGCGGAATATATGTCCGCCTA
This sequence comes from uncultured Candidatus Saccharibacteria bacterium, assembly GCA_964397085.1. Lineage (GTDB taxonomy): Bacteria > Patescibacteriota > Saccharimonadia > CAILAD01 > BJGX01 > CAILAD01. Next base: position 2,202 of record CAYNHH010000036.1, on the reverse strand, counting down.
CGAGAGATCGATCATCGTCCAGCTAGACTCTCCCTAGGAATTCGTTCAGCTATGCACTCACTCTTACGGCAGTGTGTTAATTACATTATTCA
>CAYNHH010000036.1:0-2010 GCA_964397085.1 uncultured Candidatus Saccharibacteria bacterium | reverse complement strand
TATGTGCAACAGAACCTCTGGGCCCGACAATATTACTATATTGCCTCACATTCACCTATGCGCAATGAGTTGTTGTATATGGAACGAGAAAAACCCGCAAAGGTATGGCCACTTTTTGTCGCCTTGGCACTCGCAGGTGTATTACTGCTGATGTATACAATAGTTATTACTCGATTTGGCTCACAGCTACGCGGTCAATTGGCCAATCTTCATGCAGCTATTCCAGACGAGATTCATTTGGTAATACCAGTTAAAAAGAACTAGGTTGACAAATGTCGTGTAAACAGGGTAAAATTAATACCAGTAGCCGCCAAAAGGCTTTTTTAGATTACAGAGATATTATTACACCACTATGAACAAGCTTATCAATTATTTTACTGCTTCATATGCTGAACTTAAGAAGGTCATATGGCCATCTCGTAAGACAGCGATTCAGCTGACGGCAATTGTTATTGTAGGTACTTTACTTGTTGGTACATATCTCACTGTACTCGGATACGGTTTTCAGTCGGCCCTGCAAAAACTGATATTTAAATCATAAGAAAAGGAAGTTGTAATGAAACACGAGCAAATTGGTAAGAACTGGTACGTTATTCACACATATTCTGGCTATGAAGACCAGGTAGCAGACCAGATTCACCAGCGTATTGAATCACTTGAAATGCAAGATAAGATATTTGATGTCATTGTACCTAAAGAAAATCAAATTGAGATCAAAAACGGTCGTCGACGCGTAGTAGAGCGCAAGATTTTCCCTGGCTACATTATGGTTCAGATGATAGTAACTGAAGACAGTTGGTTTATAGTGCGTAACACCCCAAATGTAACTGGATTTGTTGGTACCAGTACCACACCATCACCACTCGCAGAAGATGAAGTGAAAGCTATTCAGAAGCGAATGGGCGTTGAAGAGCCTAAGTACAACATTGACTTCAGTATTGGCGAGCTAGTAGGCATCACCGACGGTCCTTTCAAAGGCTTTGATGGTACAGTTAGCGAAATTGATGACCAAAAAGGTAAGATCAAGGTGTTGGTAAATATGTTTGGTCGCGAGACTCCAGTTGAGCTTGATTCACTACAGGTAAAGAAAACTTAAAATAATTAGATAATAACGTGGGACCTGCCTCACAAGGCAGGGTTTGTACCACAAAGGAGAATATTCAAAATGGCACAAGGTAAAAAAGTAGCAGCAAAAGTAAAGATGGTATTGCCCGGCGGCGGCGCAACCCCAGCCCCTCCAGTAGGGTCATCTCTTGGGCAACACGGCGTAAATATGATGGATTTTATCAATCCTTTCAACGAACAAACTCAAGATCGTAAGGGTCAGCCTACACCTGTAACAGTACTAATATATGAAGATAAGAGCATGTCTTTTGTCACTAAAGGCACTCCAGCCAAGACTATGATCAAAGAAGCTATCAAGCTCAAAAAAGGCTCAGGCACACCCAACAAAGACAAAGTAGGTAAGCTTACCGATGCGCAGCTCACTGAGATCGCTGAAGCCAAAATGTCTGATCTCAATGCCAATGACATTGAAGCAGCAAAAAAGGTAATAGCCGGTACAGCACGTAGTATGGGCGTTGAAGTAGAAAAGAAATAATTTAGATAACTAACTGTGGGACCCGTCTATATGGATGGGGCTTGTACCACAAAGGAGAACATTATGGCAGAAGCAAAGAAAGTAGCAGATAAAAAAACTAAAAAACCAACTAACGTAAAAGCTGAAAAAGTTGAAAAACAACCAGTTGAAGATGCTGTTACAACAGAAGAAGTAGCAACACCCAAGGCAGTAAGCAAGACTACCAAGGTTGGCAAGAAGAGTACCAAAGCTCAAGCTGAAGAAGCGCATAAAGAAGCCAAAGAAGCTCGTAAGGCCAGTAAAGAGACTGAAGAAGAAAAGCCTAAGCAGATTCAGAAGCCTCGTATTATTACTTATTCTAAGAATCAAAAAGCTGCTCGTGAGCTTGTTGAAGCTGGAAAACTATATACCCTAAAAGAAGCCATAGAGCT
>CAYNHH010000035.1:0-8915 GCA_964397085.1 uncultured Candidatus Saccharibacteria bacterium | reverse complement strand
GCCGTACTGGCCGTGCAGGTAAGCACGGACATGCCTTTACATTTGTGCAGCAGCGCTAAAACACGTCATCCACAGTGATACTTAAAAGACTCGATGTCAAAATCGGGTCTTTTTTTGTGATAAAATACACTAATGAATAAAAAACGATTAGTATTTGATGTAGAATTTGCTGCCGAAAACTGGGATGATTTTGATGAAATCACCCAAAAAGACCTTTGCAAACGGGTGCCAGATAAAGACTCAGACCCTAAGGGCTACGAAAAAGAGATGGAATATGTAAAAGACCAGTTGGTGTTTAGCCCACTTACCGGCTTTATTGTTGCTATTGGCATATATGACATAGATGCCGAAAAAGGAGCTGTGTATTATCAGGATCCAACCGGTAAACAAGCAGATCTGGAAGAAGGTGACATTAAGTACGTGCCTATGACAGAAGAAGAAATACTGATCAAATTCTGGGCTATTGCTGAGACCGCCGATGAATTCATTAGTTTTTTTGGACGTCGCTCAGATGTGCCATACATTAATATTCGCTCGGCAATTCACGGGATCCGCCCTAGTAAAGATCTTATCTCAAATAGATATAACTCTAGTCGATTTCCTGGTGCCTTACACTGGGATCTCGCCGAGCTATTGACCTTTTATGGCAGCGCGATGTACAAAGGCAGTTTGCATCGTTGGTGCAGGGCATTTGGTATAGAATCACCTAAGGGTGAGATGGACGGTAGCCAAGTAGGTGAGTACTTTAGGGCCGGCAAAGGTTTAGAAATAGCCAAGTACAATGTAGCAGACTTGCGAGCAACAACAGCACTGTTCCATAAGTGGGATCAATACTTGAGAGAACGAACTTAATTAGGAGAACATATGTCATTACAAATTGGCGACAAGGTACCAGAATATACACTGCAAGATCAAACTGGAAAAGACCACTCAAGTAGCGAGTTAACAGGTAAAACCACCCTAATATACTTTTACCCAAAAGACGAAACCCCTGGCTGCACACAGCAAGCCTGTGCCTTGCGTGACAATTTTGAGCAACTACAGGCCAAAGGCATAGATGTGATAGGTGTGAGCAAAGATGACGTCAAAAGCCACCAAAAGTTTGCCACCAAGCACGAGTTGCCATTTACAATACTTGCAGATCCAGAGACTGCTATGATAGAGGCTTATGGTGCTTGGGGTGAAAGAAATATGTATGGACGAAAGTATATGGGTACAATACGCTCAGCAGTTCTTGTAGGGCCAGACCTGACAGTACTAGCTGTTTGGCCTAAAATTCAACCACTCAAGACGGTATCTGAAGTCGAAAAGTGGCTGAGTGACAATAAAAAATAAACATGTTAGCTATACTATTTTGGACGGTTTTGGCTATATTAGTAGTTTGCTTTGGTTTTATTACGCTTGTTGGCGCACCCTACGTACCAACTTTTGAGCGCGACTTGGTGAAAATATTCAAAGAAATTGATTTGCCCCCAAAAGCACTTGTAATTGACTTAGGCTCTGGCGATGGCAAGCTACTGGTTTTGGCAGCGAAAAAAAACTTCCGTGTAATAGGGTATGAACTCAACCCAATACTCTGGCTCATTACAAAGGTGCGCCTAAGAAAATACCCCCAAGCCTCCGTAAAGCTTCGAAGTCTATGGAATGCAGACGTAAAGGATGCTGACTTAGTATTTACATTTATGGCGACCAAGTTTATGCCCAAGCTCGAAAAAAAATTAGTTAGCGAAATGAAGCCCAATAGTTATTTTGCCAGCTATGTTTTTGCCTTGCCAAATATTGAAGTGACCAGAAAAACTAAAAACACACATTTTTATAAGTTTTGACTAAAGCTTATGCTTTCAGCTACAATGGTATGATAAAAGGGGAATACCACTATGCAACCAAAACCACTGAAATATCAAAAACTCGACGGAATAAGTGAGCGACAACTCAAGGAGCATCATGATGTGCTTTACACTGGCTATGTCAATAAATACAACGAAATTATTGAAAAGCTACCTTCTGTAGATCTTAAGTCTGCCAACGGCACATATTCAGATTTGCGCGAGCTTACATTAGAAAAAGGCTTTGCTTTCAATGGCGTCGTATTACATGAATATTATTTTGATAATATGGGTGGCCAGGGCGGAGAACCAGATGGCGCTATTGCTGAGCTAATTAATAGAGACTTTGGAAGTTTTGCTGCCTGGGATGAGCAATTTAAGGCGCTAGGCATGACCGCAAGGGGATGGGTGGTACTTGCTTACAACTTTGATTTGCAACGACTTGAAAACTATATCTGTGACGTGCATAATCAAGGTGGTATATGGAATACCGCCACACTTGTCGTGATGGATGTATATGAACACGCATATTTTTTAGACTACGCTACCAAACGTGCCGACTACATCGAGAAATTTATGGCCAACATTGATTGGTCTGAAGTGAATGCAAGAATCAGGAATAATATTCCCGGTTATCAAGAAACCGAAACTAAAGAAGAAGGAGAATAACCATATATGTTAAAGCTTAATCAGCCTGCACCAAATTTCAAACTTAGCGCCTATCAGAAGGGCTTAAAAGATGATTACAAAGAAATTAGCCTCAAAGACTACAGCGGAAAATGGCTAATATTATTCTTTTATCCACGTGACTTTACCTTTGTTTGTCCAACCGAGATTACGGGTTTTGGAAAGATGTACTCAGATTTTAAAAAGATTGATACAGAAATTCTTGCTGCAAGTACTGATAGCGTATACAGCCACAAAGCTTGGTTTGAGCGTGATCTAGATAGTGTTGAGTATCCAGTACTTGCCGATACAGCACATACTCTTGCTCAAGATTATGGAGTACTCATTGAAGAGAGCGGTGAAGCTGAGCGTGGAACTTTTATCATCGATCCAGAAGGTAACTTACGTTATGTGGTAATCTCAGACGGTAACGTTGGCCGTAGCGTAGAAGAAACAATGCGAGTAGTGAAAGCTCTACAGACTGGCGGACTTTGTCCTATGGATTGGACACCAGGGCAACCAAATCTTAAGTAAAAGCAAACAAGCAAAGGAACATCATGGACCCCCAACAACCATACAATCAAGCACCATTGCCGAACAACGAGCACCCCAAAAGTACCACAGAAAAATTAAAAATGGACCGCACCCTACTGATTGTATTAGGATCTGTTTCGGTAATTTTGCTTATATTGGTATTGGTCTTTGCCGGTAAAGCCTTCATTAACTCGGGCCAGCTAGATGAGGCAAATAAGCAAGGACAAGCAACTGGTGCAGAAGCACAAAAACTAGCAGATGAGCAGGCTGCCGCAAAGGTAGCAGGGTCTGATGTACGTACTTACACTGCGCCAGACAATGCAGGCAATTTTAGAGTGGATATCCCTAAATCATGGAGTCTTGCGGTCACACCAGATGTGAATGGGAACACAATTGAAGGTTATTCTATGCCTGACTTTGTTAATACTAAGCTCGAACAGTTTGCATTAAGATTCGCGCTAAAAAATCAAAATCTTGATACGGCTCGCAAGTCCCTTGATGCTCTAGCAAAAGAACCAGACCCTAAAAAGAGAAAAGTCAACAAAGAAGAAGTAACAGTCTCTGGAATAAAAGGAGTGAAATATACTGGAGCCTTATCGACAAAGATACCTAATGGTACTGTAATATTAGTACCTATACGAGATAAGACTTTTATGATTGAGACAGACGACAATGCAAAATATCTCTCTGTTTATAGCTCAATTGTTGAGAATGTTCATCTCAATCCTTAGTCGCTAAAAAGTATATAGCTAATGCTTGCTGGTACTAGGTGATTACCTATAGTATAGATGTATGAAGTCAAACAAGCCCGCGCCATCATTCCAGCTCAATACAGAGGAGTGGTATACACAAGATGGTATTGAAGCGGTAGTGTTTGCTATTATGCAGAGTTTTGTGAGCTCCACCAATTCTATGGCCGGTTATCTTGAAGAACAAGCTGATGCCAAACCTGACATGGCTTTAAGTAAACAAATAATGCGTACAAGTAAAAGTCAGTTGCAAAATGTAAAATTACTTGATCAATTATATCGACTTATTAACTTGAAAAATTTGTACGTTCAGAATATTCATATCGAACAGTTGCTAAAAAAGGTATCTTCTATATCTGATGTGCATTTGTCTTCTCAATCCACTTACACTAGCTCGCTTGTGAGTGTTGATGAAGAAGCATTTGGCCAGTGCGTGCTTGCCATCATATCAGCCTGTAACTCATCTAAGTCATTTTCTACTTTATCAAGAAGGCGAGATAATTACTTGGTTATCTCAATATTTTCAAAAAAAAATCAATGGGTATCTTTAGGAGTGCATAATGCCATCCGAAGTTTTCAGTTGAAGACTGGCATACAAAAAAGGTATCAGTTAGACGAGTTAGTAGCCACATATGCACTAACAGTCTTACACTGTTTAGGGGTGGCAGTCTCATCACGTTGTGTGCAAAAGCAAGATAGGCTCTATCTACATATACCAATATCTCAACAGCTCAATGTGTTTGATACTCAACTAGTATCAGAGTAAGGTAGAGAGTAGAGATATGAAAAAAACAATTTTACTTGTTGAAGATGATCAGTTGCTTCGTGATATGTACGAGCTGAAGTTTAAAAAAGCTAAGTTTACCGTACACGCTTGTGAGACAGGTAGACAGGCGCTAGATTGGCTCAGCAAGAATTCGGCAGATCTAGCGATGGTAGATATTTTACTGCCTCAAATGAACGGTCTACAACTGATCAAGACTATCCGTAAGGACCCCCAAAATAACCAGATGCATATTGTCATTCTTACCAACCTAACTGAGTCTGATGTGAATCTGCATAGCACTATTCGAGAAAGCTTACAGGTAGACGCTTACTTTGTTAAATCTCAAATATCACCTAGTGAACTCGTTGCAAAAATATCTGCACTATTATCATGAGAAATTATCAACTTACTGGTTTTGTATTGCGTAGGTACAATCTTGGGGAGGCCGATAAAATCTTAACAATCTTTTCGCAACAAAATGGCAAAGTAAAAGCAGTTGCGAAAGGTGTTCGTCGGGGCTCAGCAAAGCTCGCTGGGCATCTTGAGCCATTCTGTGAAGTTAAGCTCAGACTCGTCAGGGGGAAGAACCTTGATATTATCATTGGCGCAGAAGCAGTCGAGATTTACGATATTCAAAATCAAAACGAGCAAGCACTTCTAAGCGCATATTTAATGAGTGAGGTACTCGATAAGATGCTCCCAGAAGGACAGGCTAACGAGGTGGCCTACGTGCTACTTAGCGAGGCACTCTCTGCATTAGTACATGAGATTAGTCCCATACTCGTACGTCAATATTTTGCCTTAAAGTTTTTGCAGTCTATTGGTTCGCAACCTGAACTCAGCAATACCTCAATAGGAAGTCGACATTATTTAGCATATGATTCTGGAGAGATTGTCACTAGTCGGCCAAATACTCATTATGGAATTATGTCTGATGCCACAATCAAGCTGTGGCGACTTATATATACCAATCCACTTATGCAAATAGCTCGCATCGAGGGCATCGAACCTATCTTGAATGAGAGTGATAACTTGCTTATGCACTACTACGAATACCATTTCCATTTGCGGTTCAAAAGCCTCAAGATTTTTCAAGATAGTGCGCTTTGAGGTATAATACCTACATGAGTAAAGCTAATATCACCATGGAAGAGTTAGTAAGTTACGCCAAACGGCGCGGTTTTGTATTTCAAGCAAGCGAAATCTATGGTGGAATAGGTGGTTTTTGGGATCTAGGCCCATACGGCAATGAACTTGCGAACAATATTAAGAATAGCTGGTGGCAGCATTTTGTATATCGTAATTTTAATGTGGTTGGTCTCGACACCGCAATTATTCAGAATCCAAAGCTCTGGAAAGCCAGCGGACATATCGACACATTTGTTGACCCAATGGTAGATTGCAAAGCTTGTAAGCACAGATTTAGAGCTGATCATTTGGCCGAAATCGATACAAATGATCTCAAAAAACTTGATGAAAAGCTAAAAGATATGGCTTGCCCAAATTGTGGTGAAAAACATACCTTTACTACGGCTAGAAAATTTCAAATGATGTTTAAGACTTTTGTAGGCCCGGTTGAAGATGATGCTAATATGGCTTATTTGCGACCCGAAACTGCCGGAGGTATATTTGCACAGTATGACAACGTACGCGAAACCACTCGTAAAAAACTACCTTTTGGTATCGCTCAAATAGGTAAGGCCTTCCGTAATGAAATTACCCCAGGAGACTTTATTTTTAGACTTCGTGAGTTTTCTCAAATGGAGCTAGAGATATTTACCGATCCTAAAGAAGCAGAAAAATGGTATGAGTTCTGGAAAAACGATTGTATGAACTGGGTTCAAAGCCTAGGAGTTGATAAGGGTAATTTACAATTTCATGATCACGCAGATGATGAGCGTGCACATTATGCTGCTGCAAGCGTAGATATTCAGTACAAATATCCATCTGGCTTCAAGGAATTGTATGGTATTGCAAATAGAACTGACTTTGATCTGAGTGCTCACGCAAAAGAAAGCGGAAAAGATTTGACCTACTTTGACGAAGAATCAGGCAAAAGGTTTGTACCATATGTAATAGAGCCATCGGTTGGCGTAGAACGATTATTTATGGCTGTCATGCTAGATGCCTATGATGAAGAAGAAGTGAATGACGAGAAGAGAGTAGTAATGCGTTTCGCAAAACACCTAGCTCCAGTAAAAGTAGCAATTTTGCCACTAAGTAAAAAGCCTGAACTGTCAGATTTGGCAAAAGATGTCTTTAAGGATATTGCTGGAGAGTACAACGTAGAATATGATGAGACCCAGTCGATTGGTAAGCGCTATCGTCGTCAAGATGAGATAGGTACTCCATACTGCGTGACAGTAGACTTTGAGAGTCTAGAAGACAAGGCCGTTACCGTGCGTGACCGCGACACTATGCAACAGGAGCGAGTTAAGATTGTAGAACTCAAGGAATACCTTACAGGAAAGCTACATGCCTGAAACAGCTCCAGAGCCAAGTATTAATATCGGCGGTCTTCGCGGGCCCGATGAAAAATTTCATCCAATAAAATATGATTTAGAATCTGAATTAACAGAGCACGACCCAAGCGAAGATTATCGAATCTTTGCAATTAAATACTTAGATGAAACAGAAAAACAGGCTGATGGTGCTCTGTTCGAAATTAAACCTAATGCCGCTTGCCCAATTATGAGCATTACAAAAGAGGGCTATAAAGCCAGACGGCAAGTAGCAGAGGGAAGCGGCAGGTTGCTAGCCATTCTGCCGAGTGGTGAAATAAGGGTCTTTGAGGTTGATTCGCAGAGTGGTACCGTATTTGAAGAAGGGAAAGGTTGGGTTGATTGCTGGATAGCCGGACCAAATGGTTTAAAGATCCTAGATAGTAGTTCGCCAGCTTTTCAGGTTGAATTTGAAGACTCTGTCCCAATTAATAACCCTTCGCTGCCACCGGAATATTGGCAAAAATATCACGAAATTCTTGGCAAATAACTATGAAATCTAATCCAAAGATTGTTGTCATAGGGGGTGGCACGGGTAGTTTTACTTTACTCTCAAAACTCAAGAATTATACAAAAAACATCACTGCAATAGTAAATATGGCAGATGATGGGGGCTCAACCGGAATATTGAGAGATGAACTGGGTGTATTGCCCCCAGGAGACGTACGGCAGTGCCTGGTGGCTCTTGCAGAAGATCAAAGTGACTTGCGTGAGCTATTCAACTATCGGTTTGGTGAGGGTAGTCTAAGCGGTCATAGCTTTGGCAACCTCTTCTTGAGCGCTTTAGAAAAAACATCAAAGGATTTTGGGGAGGCAGTTGAGAAAGCCAGTAAGATATTAAAAATCACTGGTAAGGTTATTCCTGTAACTTTAACCGATTCCCACTTGTTTATCAAAACGTCTGAAGGTATTGAGCTAAAGGGCGAGCAGGCAATAGCACAAATGAACTGGAGGACAGGCTACAGGCCAGAGCTTTCACTCAAGCCAGAGTCAATTCTGAATCCCAAAGCCAAAAAGGCAATTGATGAGGCTGAGCTGGTAGTTATTGCGCCTGGTCATCTATACGGCAGTCTTGCGCCGGCATTACTCGTAAACGATCTGGGGTCAGTTTTGGACTCCGCTAAAGCAAAAAAGGTATACATCTGTAATTTGGTTACTAAGCCTGGCCAAACAGACGGTTTTACAAGTCTTGATTTTGCCTATGAAATTGAGCGATTTGCAAATGTAGAATTTCTAGATTACGTACTGTATAACTCTCAAAAACCTTCAGTTGAGCTGATCAAAAAATATGCCAAAGACGGTGAGTTGCCGGTTGAAGAGGGTGAGTCAAGTAAGAAGCGGCCGAAATTCATTGCAGCAGATCTAATCAGTGACGAAATATACTCTCAAAACCCTAACGACAAATTATTACAAAGAACTCTCATTCGTCATGATGCTGACAAAGTAGCTCAAGAAGTCTTAGAGCTAATTGGCTAGACTTTAAAAATAATACCCACAACTAGTCCAATACCTGCAGCTACACCTCCAATAATGAGTACTTCAAGAGCTGATCGAACAGGACTCTTGTGACTGACTCTGCCCTTGTAAAGACCCAAAATAAACAATCCAATCAAGGCAGCAACGATACTAACTGGTATGGCCTGCAAGTGAGGAAGTACTAAATAGGGGAAAAGCGGAATTATTCCTGCAAGTACATAGCCGGTAAAAATGATTAGACCACTTAGTAGGGGACTGGCGGGATTCTTTTGATTTTCAACATCTTCCTCTGTCTGCTCACTAATAAACTCACTAGCTGCCATAGAGGTGGATTCTACAGCAATTATAACCAGGGCAGCTGAGATAATTGCAGCTTTGCTAGAAGCGCCAATTGCTA
>CAYNHH010000034.1:0-9199 GCA_964397085.1 uncultured Candidatus Saccharibacteria bacterium | reverse complement strand
GAGCCAGAGAAAAAAGACGAGATTTTCCTCGTCTTTTTTCTCTGTCCTGTAGTTCTGGATTCGAACCAGGAATAGAGCGAAGCGGTGGTCGGTAGAACGAGACAGCGCACAGAAACTTGTTTCGAGCACTGTTGAGTGGCGGTGGCTCAAGCCACAATCCAGCCTGTCCCGATCCTTTCATCGGGGTCTCCGGAGCCAAGTACTTATGCTTAAAAGACCTGAAAGGGTCTTTTTTTGATATATTAGATGTAATTTTTCAGAATTTATAATGAAGATAAAAACAAATAAATTATTGACTAATTTATTATATTATGATAATATAATCATCATCACTTGGCTGTGAGTACAAGTAGGTAGCCACAGCCGTCAGTACCTCCACAGGAAGGCTAAGAATGGAACCACTGAAGCTTTTAGTTGCAGTTGTTATGAGTATTGGACTTGGTATCGGTGTGCTTTACTGTGTTACCCATGTTGGTGAACTAAATCGAGAAGCTGCAGTGATTGAAGCATGTATTAATCAGCCGCAAAGCGAAATAAAGCCGCCTTCTTGCCCTGACCGCCCTGCCAGCCAAGCTGAAGTAAACAGTTTGCAAGATACTGCAAATACATTGGGGAACATTGGCTGGATTGCCTTCTTCCTTCTGGTATTTGGTTTTGGAAGTACTGTTTATGACTTTGTGACCGACTGATAGTATCCCTACATAAGAGTAAAATTTTATGTAGGGATTTTGTATATTAGTAATAATTTAGCTCTAACTTCCATTCGCTGGCCAGAGAACCACCCGGAGCCAAGAGCATATTTTTTACAAGATACCCAGTTAGCATTCATCCTACTGGATATTTTTATCAACATAACAGATAATGAGCCCATGAGATACATTGCTTTACTTCGTGGAATTAATGTTGGCGGGAATAATAAAGTCCCCATGAAAGAGCTTAAAAGTTGTTTCGAAGCCTTGGGTTTCAATAATGTACAGACATATATTAATTCGGGTAATGTAATTTTCGAAGTGCCTGTTATCGACAGAAAAGAACTTGTGGATCAATGTGAACAAGCAGTAGGAAATCATTTTAGCTTTAAGGTCACATGTACGGTAGTGTCTGCCGATGAGCTTAATGATGCTCTTGATCATGCACCAGAATGGTGGGGAAAAGATGTCGCATCATCTCATAATGCATTATTTATTATTGCTCCCGAAACTCCAGCAACAATAATAAATGAGATTGGTGAAATTAATCCTGAATATGAAAGAATTGCATCACATGGCAGTATCATATTTTGGTCTGCAACAGTAAAAACATTCGGACGAACTCGATTGAGTAAGATTGTAGGTACACTAGCCTATCGCTCAATTACTATTAGGAATATTAATACCACCAAAAAGCTCGCCGAAATTAGCCACTAGAGGATAAAAAGCCTGAACACTTGTTTGGGCTTTTTATCTTGTTTCCTGAGCTGGATCGAACCAAGCTCAAGCCATAATTCAGTCTCCGGAGCTAAGCAAGAGCGCTAAAAATATTTGACACTCTTAAGAAAAACTCTTGCAAATATAGACTACTACGTGATACTATATAGCAGTAGTAAGTAATACTAACTAGTTATTCATACTGAAAGGAGGAAATACTTGCAAGGTATAACAGAAATGCTGAAAGGTGTGCTTGAGGGCTGTGTGCTCGAAATCATTAGCCGCGGCAAAACTTATGGCTACGAGATAACTGAGCAACTACGCAAACTCGGCTTTACAGACGTAGTAGAAGGTACTGTTTACGCTATTTTGGTGCGGTTCGAGAAACAAAAGTTTGTAGAAATCGAAAAAAAACCGTCAGATATTGGCCCAGCACGTAAGTTTTATACATTAACTAAAACAGGGCGAGAAGAGTTGCATAACTTTTGGGCAAAATGGAATTTTGTATCATCAAAGCTTAACGAACTAAAGGAGAAAAAATGAGTAAAATTATCGACATGATAGTAGGAGACATTCGCGACAAAAAAGAGTGGCGAGCAATGGAGTCACGAGCCAAAAAGTTACCAAATGATTATAGGGTAGTTTATAAAGACATCAAGCATTACTTATGGGGAAACTCAGGTATTCTTACCATAGATGTATTCAGAAACTTGCTTGAGCTCTTTGAAGAGGGTGCAGCAGATGGCAAAGATGTACTAGATATTACCGGCAAAGATGTAGCTGCTTTCTGTGACGAATTAGCAAAAGGTGAAAAGACCTACTTTGAAAAAGGTCGCAACAAGCTAAATCAGGATGTAGCAAAACAGCTCAAGAAGTGAATGTTGTTATAGCAAACAGTTCTAGCTTCCATGAACTAAAAGGCCCAAACGGGTCTTTTTTGATATACTAAAATCATGACAAAACGTAAACCTGGCTTAATTGTACCTGGTGGTATAGATGAATATATAGCTGACTACCCAAAAGACGTGCAGGGTAAGTTAGAGTTGATGAGGGCTGCAATACAAGAAATAGCACCAGGCTCTATTGAAACCGTGAGTTACTTCCAGATACCAGGATATTCCTATGAGGGGTATGACTATAATGGCATGTTTGTATGGTTTAGTTATAAGAAACCATACGTGCGTTTACACATACGTCCGCCAGTAATAGATGACTACAAAAAGGAACTTACAGGCTACAGAACAACAAAATCGATCGTTAGTTTCTCTAGTGACAAAGTAATACCAGTGCCTCTGGTAAAGAAGCTAGTGAAGGCAAGTATAAAGGTCATGAAAGCTAAGTCTAGTTAGGTGATTTTAGAGCCAGCAATAAATCCAGGTAGAACGACAAGCATCCTAAAATGGATGTTTGTACTACAATGACCTAGATGGGTCATTTTTGGTATACTAAAAAAATGAATACACTAGTTAAGTATAGAAAAGCGATTGCTGGAGATGCAAAAGATATAGCCAGAATATATTATGAGTCGAGTACTTATAATAAGAATTTGGTTGACTGGAAAGCTAGAATATCAGACAAAGACACCTGGTCTATTGTTGCTATACAAGACGAGAAGTTGGTAGGATTTATTATTAGTTTCACAGGCCCAGACGCAGACGGTAATACGCCAGAACCTAAAAAAAGAATAAGAATACTAAAAACTCTTCCTGGAAAAGAAGAACTTTTAAGCCCACTGCTTGAAAAAGGAATTAATTTGGCAAACGAATTGCAGCTAGAATATTTGGAAGCTTGGATATTCGAGAGCGAGCCAAAAGTAAAAAAAGATGTATTATTGAGCCATGGATTTCAACTTACTGACGAGAAGAGAATTGTTAATGGTGAATTGAAGTATCGATACTATAAAGAATTGTAACCTGTAAAGCAGCAACAACTCCAGACAGAACACCAACTATCCTAGAATGGACGCCCGAACTAAAAGAGCCGTAAGGGTCTTTTTTTTGATATGATTAAAGAAATGAAAAGTAAACAGCAAATAAATCCACAGAGTATAAAAGTACCAAGCGCACCACCAGCCAATAAGAATCAAGATACAGTACTAGAAACACCTCCCAATAAAAAGCGCTGGCAGATTGTCGTCCTAGCTATTTTACTCGCCCTAGCGACGGCGGTTACAGTAATAGTGTGTTTGGTATGGTGGCCAGTAAACCTGTTTGCTAAAAATGAATCAACTACCGTAGTGAGTAAGTTAGAGTCAGTAAAAATTGTAGCAGTAGGCGATATAAGCTGCGGCCCAGAAGATCCGAAGAGAAATGCCACTGACCCTGCTAGGTGCCAAGATGTGAGGGTAGCAGAACTAATAAAGAGTCTTAACCCAGACAAAATACTTCTACTTGGTGATATACAATATTCTACCGGCACCATCGAGGCATTTAATAATACATTTAACTCCAACTGGGGTCAGTTAAAACCTAAGTTTGTACCTACACCTGGCAACCATGAGTATGGTACAAAAAACGCCCAAGGCTATTTTTCTTACATGAATAATGGCGGGACTAGCGGTATCGCTGGTGAATCAAATCTAGGCTATTATTCAACAGAAATCAGCGGGTGGAGCATGTATTCTCTTAACTCGAACTGCCCAGAGACCAATGACTGCTCTCTGGGGTCTAAGCAGATACAATGGCTAAATACACAACTAAGCACAGACAATAACATTTGCCAGCTGGCATTATGGCACCATCCACAGTTTAGCTCTGGTAAACATAGCATAGAGCCAAGCCAAATAAATAGATTGCCAGAAGCTTGGAAGGCCCTACAGAATAAGAAAGCTGATATCGTTTTGAATGGACACGATCATACCTACGAAAGATTTGATAAGCAGCTACTTGATGGTCAAAAAAGCGAAGAGGGTATCCAGGAGTTTGTAGTGGGATCTGGCGGATATTCCCACTATGAAAGGGTAGCCAATAGAACAAACAGTGCATTTTTTAATAATACAGACTTTGGAGTATTAGAGCTTGAACTTTATAAGGGTTCATATAGCTGGAAGTTCATTGACATTAATGGTCAAGTATTAGACAGAGGAGACCAGAGATGTGCAAACTAATCTTTCTCAATGATCAAATTATTCTGCGTTTATCATTAAGCTTATTCCGTTAAGTTTAGTACTTAAGTGCTCATGGGTTCACCCTAGTCTAGATGTGTAGGGGCCAGTATTGGAATCTAGCTTGTCGCATAAAAGTAATCTGTAAGTTTCAGTTTACTTGGTCTTATTCCGTTTATTTAAAATCCCTTGAATTGAAGGGCTAATAGCTTTATCAGTTCGGTGAATACACCCAATCCAGCAGCATGGTCGTCGCTTGCCGTCTTTTAGCTCTGAGACAGTCCGGCGTATGTGATCTTTTCTTGTTGCATCTTGTTTGACAGAGATACTCCAGCAAATCCACTCATTGCGTGCAAGAGGCGTAAGGCCTTGCCAAACTTCTAAAGCAATTTTGTCGGCTTTTAGTGTTTTACTAAGGTCTGCCGGGAGTTTGTGTACTGTGCCGCCAAGTATTTCATTATTAGTCATGAATATATTATAGCTTAATTAATATCTGCTGAAAAATTTGATATGATAAAGACTAAGAAAGGAATTGCATAGTGCAAAAAATTACACCCAATCTATGGTTCAACGGTAACGCGAAAGAAGCTGTGGATTATTACGTTTCAGTTTTTCCCAAGAGTACTATTTTGTCTACTGAATATTATCCTGAGAGTGAAGCCGAAGGTTTGGCAGACTTTCAAAAAGGTTTGGCTGGCAAAGTGCTAACTATAGAATTTGAGTTAAATGGCTCACAATTTGTAGCAATAAATGCAGGTCCAGAATTTAAGTTTACCGAGGCAGTATCATTTGCTGTGACCTGTAAAGATCAAGAAGAAATTGACTATTACTGGAGCAAGCTTTCGGCTGACCCTAAGTTTGAGCAGTGCGGTTGGTGCAAAGATCGTTTTGGGCTTAGCTGGCAAATTGTGCCGGAAAATATACAAGAGTTGATGAGTAAACCTACGGCATTTGCAAAACTAATGAAGATGAAAAAGCTTGAAATCGCTAAGTTCTAGTTACTTCTTTTCTGCAAGAGAAATATTTCAGGGACACTTGTAAGATTTTACACATAACATCTTTCCCGCAGCTGGTATAATCGTGTCATGTTAGAACAAATACATATAGTTGATATTCGCATATTAAAGTTGATCCAGCGACTACCAAAGGCTATCCATCCACTAATGGTAGCTTGTACAGTTATAGGTCAGCCGGTTGTAATACTTGGTATTATTACGGTATTTGCACTTTGGACGATAGGCATCAAGCAATTCTTATTGGCAAAAGTCAGTGTGATTCTGGCAATTGCTTTGTTGATATCACCACTATTAAAGCTAGTCTTTCAAAGGAGCAGACCAGATATTATTTTTACCACTATCGACCAGCCAGAAAGCTATAGCTTTCCTAGCGGACATGCCTTTAGTTCACTCCTAATATTTGGCTTTCTCGCGTACTTGGCTTTTACAAGGCTATCTCCACCCTGGAACATTATTGTTGCTGCTGTCCTAGGTATCTTAGTTATTCTCATAAGTACTTCACGAGTATATCTAGGTGTGCATTATCCTACTGATGTACTTATTGGCTGGATACTCGGATTGGTTATTCTTGTAGCTACTATCAAACTAAGCGGTGTCTAATTATGCAACATGTAGATAAATCAAAAAAAGTTAGTAAACAAGACATTTTTCTTAGTATGGTAGTAGGTATATTGCTCTACTCTGTAGTGCTTGGGTTTTTTAATGACTATACAAATATCTTGCATACATCCTCTTACTCTATGACATTTGCATTGGCGATAGTGATGCAGGTACTAACGTATGCAACCTTTCAGGTAAAAGATATTGCTCACACATGGTTTAAACAAAAAGATGGATCTTGGTATAGGGTTGGTCTTATTTTTACAGTGTGGCTAATTCTATTTCTGTCAAAATTTGTTTTTCTATGGGTGATTAGCTTGGTATTTCGTCAAGAAGTACAGATAAGTGGCTTTGTGGGTCTGTTACTGATCGTTGCAATTCTTACAGTGCTACAACAACTATTTGAGATGTTCTATTATAGGCTGGCTGACTAAGTTGCTATTCACCTCTCTCAGACGGATCAAAATGGAGTAGTATATAGTAATGAATCCAAGTAAGCCCTATAGTCTGTTACGCCTCATATCACACAACAATTTTGCTTTGCATAGGCAATTTAAGTTGGGTAACGGAAAGAAACTCGTCTTGTTACATGGCTTGGGTGGGTCGGGGAAGTATTGGACTGAGCCATCAAGATTTTTAACAAATAGCTTTCAAGTGATTAGCTATGATTTGCTGGGCTTTGGCGAATCTCCACACCCAGAGCCATTTAAATACTATGCATGGCAACAAGCAGATGCATTGCGTCAAGCAATGTGGAATGACCATGTCTGGGGTAAGACAAATATAGTCGGTCACTCACTTGGTGCCTTGGTAGCGCTTGAGTTTGCCAAGCGATATCCAAAAAAAGTTAATAGATTAGTACTGAGTAATATTCCCTTAATATACAACTCTGATCAAGCTCGAACCATGCAAAACCGCTATGCTGACTTTGCCGAAACAATTAAAAACGAACTCCAGCGAAAGGGCTTGAAGAAGGTACGTGAATCAGAGTTTATACATCAAAAAGTTATGCCACACTACGCCAAACGACAAATGCAAGAACAGGCGTTTACCAAATATGATCAAGTACATCTAAGTAAATACGCCTATGCACAAAGCTTGGAGAATAGTATTGAGAACCAAACTAGTATAGAGAATCTAGATAGTCTTAGCATGCCAGTATATATAATTCGAGCAGACAAAGACCGGCTAGTTATCAAAAGCAACATTGATAAGATAGCTCAAAAAATTCCTAATTGTAAGATTATCGATGTAGCAGGCAAGCATCAGTACCCAGTCTTAGAAGCAGAAAAATTCAGTAAAGAATTATCCAAAATATTCACTCAGTGAGTATAGATATGGAAAATGCAAACCGTTTATTTACAGTTAGTTACAGACCCCTAGATATATTGAGAGTAAGGTAGTGGTATAATGTATATAAATATCTAACCAGGAGAAGTTATGGCAACAAATAAATCAAAAGATCCAGAAATTGAAATAAATGCAAAAATAAAAGGTTCTGATGAGTGGAAGAAATGGGGCAACAGTACAGACTGGAAATATAATAAAAAAGTGAATTCATCGCATAGTGCTGCAGGGGCATCAGGGGGCCTGTATTTCTTGGGCTTTGTAGGTGCTCTTATATATTGGATGCAAGCTGCGCATAGCTTTGGCGCTGTAATTGCCGGTATACTTAAGGCTTCAGTGTGGCCAGCATATATTGTGTACAAGCTGCTTGAAAGTTTCTACGGTGTTGTTAGATAAATAAAGTTGCATTTCCTTAGGCCATACGTAGCTCCTGAGAAATAATTTGAATATTTCCAGCATCTTCTTATGCTTGATCTTTCTCTAATGTGAGGCGTATAGTACTTCAATACCGGTCATATCGACCGGCCGTATTTTTACATAGACAAAGGAGAACCGATGAATGGCGACATTGTGTCGGTTCTTGAGACCCTCGAGATCGACAACATTGATTACTACTTTGAAGGAAGCTGGCGCAAGTTAGGTGCTTGTAGCGGATTGCCTCCCAAGAGTTTTTATCCAACAAGGGGCGCTGACCAAGAGGATCTTCATAAGATTTGCGAGAAGTGTGTAGCTTCTGAAGACTGTTTGGCATATGCCATCTTGGCAAATGAGGATAATGGATTTTGGGGTAATGCTTCTGAGCGTGTTCGTAGAAGATTACGAAAAAGCTTGAAAAAGAAGCGCCCAGATCTTATTAAGGCTGGGTCAGACTTGAAGAAGAATAGAAAGAAGCAGACTATTGGTAGGCTGCAAAGTGTTGCCAGACAGAACTCTAGTACGACAGAAGAAGATGTTGTAATTGACGAGCATGAGTTGATAGAGCGTCTCAAGCCAAAGGTGTTAGATCTACTGCGGCATCTTTCCTCAAGTAAGCGGGTTGAAATTGATAGCCTTATGCTGCAAATCAATGTGAGCAGTGAAGCATTCTGGCAACGCCTCAATCTCGCCAAGCAACTTGGTTGGGTGAAGGTACAGAACGGCCGCGTTTCATTGAGCCCTGCAGGGCTGGTAGCACTTCAGAACATCCGTCATGCATTCGCAAGTCAACCAACCAACCATCCCACACCCGTGGAGGTAACCATGAAGAAGGCAAGTCTTGGCAAACTCAATGAGCTTGGTGTTGCTGTACTGAGTGATCTCGTCAACAATGGCGAGCTCAACGAAAAAGATGGATTGACAGCTACTCGGCAGTTATGTGAGCGCAGTGCAGTGGCGTCGGGACCAACTCTTTCTACCTGTCTGAAGCGACTCGACGATCTTGGTTACATCAAGCGAAAGGTGAATGGGCGTCGTACCACACATCTTTCGGCGACTACTGCCGGCACGAAAGAGTTGCTTGACACAGGTAGCTCTGGGCGGAAAGACCCAGATGAAAATCCCGGTGGAGCAAGCGAGGAAGCAGCTGACACTCCTGAAGTATCAGATGAGTGGAGCGTTGGCATGGAGCAAGAACTACTTACTCAACTCATTGATTTTGGGTTGATCGCAGCGCGTGTCGAGCTGCTTGTTGATGCGAATGGCAGTTTGCGCGAGTCATGTGAGGAGCTGACAGCAAGGGTTGAGGCGCT
>CAYNHH010000033.1:7651-9486 GCA_964397085.1 uncultured Candidatus Saccharibacteria bacterium | reverse complement strand
TCGCCGATGCCACGATCATCGGACGCGGTGGGTTTCGGGGTGCGGGCCATGTGGCTCTCCGGTTGAAAAACGGGGTTGGAACGGCCAACGTGTATCACGCTCTCAAAAATGTTAAACAGCGTTCTTTCACCGCTTGCGTATCACATAAATCCGTGCAACTTGTGGCTGGCCAAGCGGCTCGCCAGGCCGACACAGGAGAGAACCCAAAATGCCCAGCATTGAGACGAAGTATGGCGTGGGGGACGTGGTTTTCCACGCGACCATCACGACCGAAAAGCGCTCGCATCCGTGCCCGGACTGCAGGGCTTCGCGGAAGTGGAAGGCCATTTCCCCGGCGGGTGGCGAATTCGAAGTTTCGTGCCCGCGATGCTCGCAGAACTACATGAACAACCGGGACCTGAGCCTCAACTATTCGTGGTGGGTTCCGAGCGTGCGACGGCTGACCATCGGCAGTGTCCAGGCGAATTCGCAGCCCTACGACGGCACCTATGGCACCGGCAATCGGTACATGTGCGTTGAGACTGGGGTGGGTATCGGGTCGGTCTATGACGAGGGCGACCTTTTCCGCACCGAGGAAGAGGCTCGCGCGCACGGCGAAGCAAAGGCGAGTGTCCAGAACTTGGACGCCACCGGCTGGGTCGCCAAGCAATACGCAGGCTCCCTGAAATTCAGCGATTACGAACTGAAGGACGCCGCCATTGAGAGCGCGAACATGCAGCGCATTCACATGGGAACCCGCGTAGAAATGTTCATCGACGATGTCCGCGATGCGGAAAGCCTTGATGATGTGAAGCGCACGCTTGAGCGCTGGTGTGAAGGAGATGACCAATGAAGGACTTCATCCTTGCACTCTGGGGCCGCTGGTTTGGCTTGAATCTGGCACCACTCACGAGCAAGTGGACGGACCTTGACGACTTCATCGCCGACACAGTGCCCCCGGAGTCGGCCTCCTATGTGAGCGCAGGACCGGTCGCGATTAAGACGTTTGCGCCCACGTCGGATATCTCTCCGCGCTACACGGTTCACGCGTGGGGAGACCGAAGCGGGCGCTACTACATCGTGGATGAAAGCGTCGGCGAGCACGTCCGGTCTTACGCCCACAAGCGCGGCGCGGTCGCTGCCGCCAAGCGCATGAACGAGGTGGGGAAGTGACCGAGGAGGAAGCACACCTGAAGCAGTGCTGCGGTCCCGATGGGTGTGGCAGACACAACGAGGAGCCCTATCCAGCTCGCTGGTGTGTCGGCGCGTCATGCATGGCATGGCGGTGGCTCGTCCCCGAAATGATCTTCGAATCAACGATAACTCAAGGCTCTGAGCCGCTGCCCCCTGCGGATGGAAACGCTTGGAACCTCGCAGGCGAAAAGCAGGTAAACCATAGCAGCGGAGCCATCTGGCAGGGGTGGGAGCGGCCCGATCCGGATCGCGCAGGATTCTGCGGCCTAGCGGGGAAACCGTGACCTTCGCCCCTCCCGACGCCCAATCCCGCCTCAACGCCGCCGCCCGCGCCTATCTGGACGTGGTGGAGGTCGAGATAGCGGCCCACTACGGAGCCGACTGGCCGCGCATCCCGCAGCTGGCCCAGCAAGCCGGAGTGATATCGAGCGCCGTCCAGACGCTGCTCTTGCCCGCTGTGCACCACGGGATCGGCTTGGATGCCGCGCTGGTGTTCGGCAACGTCGGAACCGCGCTCGGCGTCCATACCGCACACCTGCCCGACGAGACGTTCACCGAGTTGATGGGCCACCTCGCTCAAGGCGCCGGGAACGGTCGGGCTCACCGGGTCGCGGCTGTGATGAATTGGCCCACGGAAGGAACTGCGTAGTGCGAGTGATCAC
>CAYNHH010000033.1:4024-7551 GCA_964397085.1 uncultured Candidatus Saccharibacteria bacterium | reverse complement strand
CTACGTGAAAGGGAACGTGCGCGTCATATCTGCGCGCGCCAATCTCTTGAAGAACAATGCCACCATTGAAGAACTCACTCTTGTTCTTGAAGACCTCAAGAAACTTTGGAGCACTGAATAATGCCAATCCTGGCGGTAGATTGTGAAACGACCGGACTCCCGGCGTTCAGAGACCCTTCCGACGCGCCCCATCAGCCGCATATCGTACAACTCGCCATGGTCCTGCTGGACGACGACATGGTGGAGCAGGCCAGCGTGTCGCTGATCATCCGGCCCGATGGGTGGACCATCCCCGATGAGGTGGCCGCCATCCACGGGATCACGACGGAGAAGGCGCTGGCGCTTGGCGTGGAGGAGAAGATCGCCACGCGCCTCTACGCGGCGATGCTCTACGGGGGCGGCGCGACGCTGGTTGCGCACAATTTGCCCTTCGACCAGCGCATCATGCGAATCGCGATGCTCCGCGCCGGCTTCACGAAGGACTGGATGGAAGCGCGCCCCGTGAGCACCTTCTGCACCATGGAGGTCGCCACCCCCATCGTGAACCTTCCGCCCACCGAGCGCATGATCAAAGCGGGCTTCAACAAGCCGAAGAACGCAGGCCTCGGGGAATGCATCAAGTTCTTCTTCGGCGAGACGCTAGAAGGCGCCCACGACGCCCTGGTGGACGTCCGCGCCTGCATCCGGGTGTATCACGAACTGAAGCGCCGGGAGGCTGCATCCAAGGTTGCGACCGACGAAGCGGTGATATAACTTCAGGTAGCCAGACACACAGAAGAGACCCACATGGAAATCCTGCCTTGGGACGGCGAAGCCCTCTCCGCGCCCGGAGCCTATTCAGGCATTCCGCTGAGCACCTACCATGGTCGCTTGATGGTAGAAGGCGAGGACAGCGCCTCGAAATCCTTCCTCTGGAAGATGGCCGAGAAGAGCGCGGCGCACGCCTATCTGAGCCACTACAGCAACCCCGACCGCGACACGACCACCACGACGGAAGCGATGTTGCTGGGTCGCGGCGCTCACCACCTGATCTTGGGGGAGGCCGACTTCTCCAAGCACTTCGTCTTCGAGCCGGAGACCTATCCCGATGGGGCGATATATCCATCCATGATCGGGACGGAGAAGAAATGGCACAACGGGGCGAAGTGGTGCAAAGCATGGGCCGCTGAGCAGCGCTCGCACAACCTCGAAATCCTCCGCGACGCCCACATGGATATTATTCGCGGGATGGCGCACGGCTTGGCGGCGAACGCCTTGGTGCGCGCCGGAGCGCTTGAGGGGGACATTGAAGTCACCCTCGTAGCCCAGGACCCTAAGACGGGCATTTGGCTGAAGGTGCGCCCCGACGCGATCCCCACCTCGGACGGCAGTTACGCCGACCTGAAGACCGCTCATGACATCACCGACGATGGACTTGAGAAGGCCATCGGGGACACAGGCATCTTCCTTCAGGGCGCTATGATCCGCCGCGTCTGTCGGCTGCTCAACCTCCCCTTCGAGTCCTTCTCGCCGGTGTTTGTGGAAAAGACCCCTCCGCACATCGCCCGCGTGAAGACGCTCACCGACGCTGACTTGGACACAGGGGAAACCCTGCTTGACGCCACGCTGGCGCTCTACCGACGCTGCTTGGATCGCGGTGCGTGGCTTGGCCCAGGTGGGGACCAGACGGACGCGCAATACTGCCAGATGTCACCTTTCAAGCGGCGCGATATCGAGCACCGCATCACCCAAATGCAGAAGGAATTGAGTTTATGAGCGAAGCCGAAGACCAAGGCGCGGACGCCCCCAAGACCACCGCCATTGTCCCGGTGAAAGAGCGGCTGGTGACGCACAATCCCGTCGCGATTTGGGACACGGCTGAACTAGAACACATGGGTCGCGTCGGGGCGATCATGGCCGAAAGCGGCCTGGCGTCCGAGACGTTCTTCAAGGACGGCGATCAACCCGCATCCGCCAAGATGGTGGTGGCCCGCATGGTCATGGTCGCCAACATCGCCCGAGAGGTCGAAGCCGACCCGCTGATGTTCCTTCAGACCTGCTCCATCATCAGCCGCAAGCTCCATATCGAGGGCAAGGCGGTCAACGCGATCATACGCAAGCGCACCGGCGTCATTCTCCAGTTCCGGTTCGGCGCGTGGAACACCGACCACATCGAATTCCCGCCGCTCATCGCCAAGGTGGATGAAGTTGGAAACGACGTGATCGGTGATGACGGCAACGTCGTGATGGTCCCCGACCCCGCATTCTTCCACGGCATCGGTGAACGCCTAGCTGTCCATTGCTACGATCCCAACGACCCTGAGCGCTACGTCGAAGGGTCCGTGGGGCTGTGGAAGACCACGCGGAATGGCTCCCCGTGGACCTCGCAGGGTAACTGGCGTCGGCAACTGCGCTATCGGGCCGCTCCCGAGTGGGCGCGCGCCTATGAACCCGGCGCGGTGTTGGGCATCTTCTCGGACGTCGATGAGGACTTCGAGACGGCGGTTGAAGCCTCGCGCACGTCGGGCTTGATGGCCCGGCTTCCCGGCACCCAAGGTGCATCTCCGGGCTTTAGCAAGGAGAACGTGGAGGCGCACACCACGCGCTCCCGCAAGAAGGCCAAGCCGGAACCCACGCCCGAGCCCGAAGGCGACGTGATCGACGGCGAAACCGGCGAGGTGCTGGAGGAGCGCCCTACTTCCACGGCGGCGCCTACCGAGACGGCGACTGCCCCGAGTGTGGAAAGCGAACCGGCTTCGTCGGACTCTGCCACGGATGCGCCTTCCGGTTCAGCGGAGGAGACACCTTCCCCGACGCAGCCCGAAGAGCCGTCCAGCGCTTCCGAGGAGACGAGCGAGGCTGACTTCTACGAGGTCGGCCACGCCGCTCGGGACGAGGTGTATTACATGGTCGGCGACACGCTCAACGAAGAGGGGCGGCGTATCACATACAAGAACGGGGAGCGCTTCTCTTCGTCCAAGAGCGCCGACATCACGGTCTATGGAGAACATGCGCCCGAGGTGGATGGTGTCGCTTCAGCCGACACCATTGCGGAAAGCCCCCAGATTTCCACTGAGGCCGATCAAGCCCCGGATGCCACGTCTGACCTTCCGCCCGAACTCGGGGCCTTCGTGGATAAGGTGGAGAATTCCGGCTCGTGGATCGACATCAAAGCCGCCATGGCCGACTTCCTGCGGGGCGACTATTTCAAGGCCCTTCCCCTCGGCGAGCAAAATGGCATCCGCGCCAACATCTACGACGTGGCCCGCGAGAACTGCTCCGACCTACCGGACCACGCTGCCGATGTGAGCGTGTTCCGGCTCTGGATCGAATGGATTGAAGGCCCCGACGCTTGCGACGGCATCAATGGGACCTACGCAATCCTGCAGAAGTCCCCCTCTTGGGCCGCATCCGCCAGCGCCCACAATGCCATAGACAGTGCCGTGGCCGCTCGGCTTGCGGCTCTGCGGGCATAACCAGCGCCGCCAGCGCATCACACAGAGGAGACTAATAGTGCCCAGAATCACCAACCACCCCTTCGATATCCA
>CAYNHH010000033.1:0-3924 GCA_964397085.1 uncultured Candidatus Saccharibacteria bacterium | reverse complement strand
CCGACCACCGCCCCCTTAAGCATGGTTACTTCGCCAGCCCGGCCGGCGCGGCGATGGCTTCTTTCAGTTTCTTACGGGTCTGAGCGCGGGAATAGAGCGTCCAGATGGCGCCGGCCGCAGCGGTGATGCCGCCCCCGATCTGCACCCACTGCTCGGCAGTGAACCATCCCTTGGCGATCACGAAACCGGACACCAGAGCCAGCACGTTGCGAAGAATGGGCGTGAACCAGCCCGGCAGAGCCACGTCAGTGGAATCGAAATTGCTCATGGGAAGCCCCCTTTGTTGAGGGAAGCACAATGCCACCGGATGTCTGGAATGGGTAGCCGTCAGGATTCGTTGACGGAAACACCCGTGGTGCGGTCCACCACCGGCATCTTGGCGGTCGGAAGGGCCACGGTCGCGGGCCATCGGTAGGCGATCACGCGGGCAGCATCGAACCAAGCCGACTTCACCATGTCGCTGGTGTTGCCGCCAACGCCGCGCACGAACTTCCGATCCTTGGTGACTGCATCAGCGAAGAAGACATGGCCACCGCCGCCGGGACGCGTGAGGACGCAGATGGCCCCCTTTGCGGGTCCCGCCAAGTGGACCCCGAACTTAGCCCAGGACTTGGCCCACAAGGGCGTTGCGGGAAGCACTTCGTGAGGCAGCGTGAAGGCGATGCAGTGCCCCACAAATAGCCCACACCAAGGAATCGCATCGGCGGTAAAGGCGGACGCCACCTCAATCTCTTCGGCCCAATCCATGATGACCGGCGTGTTTCCCGGTCCCACGGTCTCCTTCGTGCCGATCAGATTGACGGCCTCGTCGTACCAAGGGATGGGCAGCGCGGGCTTCGCAATTTGCGCTCCGGTCCCCACGAGGGCTGCCAGCGTCCTCGCCCCCACGACGCCTGTGTCAGGCAAGCCACGACTTTTCTGGAAGGCTCGGAGGGCCGCGCTGGTGAGGCGGCCAGGGATGCCATCAAGGCGTCCTGGATCAAATCCGAGCGCCTTAAGTGCTGTCTGGAGTTCGAGAGTGGTCACGCACGCCCCCTGGCTATTGCGCGCCGACCGCCTTCAGGAAATCCGATAGGGCTTCGGCTGCGTTCGGCGATATAGCCCCAACGCTGACGAGCACCAATGGGATAGAGGCCAATATCCACGGCCCCTTGGTGCGCAGGAATGTGCCCAGACATAGCAGGGCGTCATTGGCGGTCTTGAAAAATGCATCCGTGTGCTGGCGCTGAACCGTGTCGGCCCGGATGGCGGCGGAAATCCCATCCATGGTCACCGAGACGTTGTTCATGGCCTTGGCGTGGTCCCTGATCGCCGAAGCGATGGGATCGGCCTGTGCGGACTTAGGAAGGGAGATCACACGCTGCCCTCGATTGTTTCGCGGCTCACCCATAACGCTATCGACGCCCCCCGGCTGCAATATGGCGACAACCATATTCTGCAGCCGGTTATCGTAAAGTCACACAGGTTAAGTTTCGGACCTGTTTTCGCCTTTGTGGTTCTCGGAAAGTGCACGAAGTTGGGATTCGAGAGTGCGATTATGGGCGGCTAAGCGCTCAATTTCGTCATTTCCATCCTGCACTTCGCTGCGCAGGCGGCTCGCCTCGGAACCATTCATTCCTGCGTGATATTCGGCCAGGGTCTGAGCGATGATCCCTTTGCCTAGCTGGAAGGCAACTTGATCAAGAACCGCCATGGGGATTTCGGCGTTGGCGGGGCGCTCGGGTGATTCGCTCATGACTTCTCCTGGGGTTGGCCAAGCGTCTTCATCTGCTCAAGGTGTTCAAGCATCCGGACTTCGGCCTCATCGGGTTCTTCTGGCACATACGCGGGAGGTTCTGGCGGGACCGTCTTCAGCCGCGTAACGATGGTTTGATCCTCTGTTTGGCGACGCATGGCAAGCCCCTAGACGATGTTGACGAAAGAAGAGCCGTTGTTCTTCGTGGCGCGCAAGTTGACGCCGTTGTACTCGATCCACACCCCGCTGAAGCCGAAGAGAACCGTGGGATAGTTCCCAAACAGGTTCGACCCGAGCGTGGCGAGTTGGTAGGAGGCCGAAATGGTTTCCCCGGAAGTAATAGCCTTGTTGACCTGAAAGGCGGTGGGGCGCAAGCGCGCCCGCCCGTCATTCGGGGCGCTCCGGTTGAACCGCATGGCGATGAAATCGCTCGTGCCGTCATTGCCGCTCTCAATGTACATATCTCCGGGCAGGTTGCCGTAGAGCGGCCCGTAGATCGGGGAGCCACCTCGTGTGCCAGGTCCCCCGGTCACCGCTGTGGAGTTCATGACCCAGCGGTGACCCAGCTTGGTGTTGATGGCGATGTTAAGGTTGTCCCCCACCGAAATGTTGGAGGTGAGGTCGGCTCGCACGGTATCGAAGCCAATGCGCCAAGGGCCTGCCATGACGAAGCACGCATCTGCGGGCCGCGTGCCCTCGGATTTCTGATAAAGCCCCATCCATACGCAGTAGCGAGCACCCACAGCGTTGGTGCGCAGGTAGGTGTCCACCTGCCCGATAACGGCCACGTCCTCCCCGTTGTCCTGGTAGAAGCTTTCCCACCCCGTGGCATAGCAGCCCGAACTTCCGGCAGTGAAGGCCACGTCCCCCCCGTACTGGCCCACGGTTGACGTTTCGAAGAAATGGGTCTGCCCAGCGAGCGGCTGATAACTCTGATTCACGCGCACTACGTCGCCGTAGAAATCACCCTGGCCATGGTTGATCCCGCGCACATACTCAAAGGGGTTGTTCGTCCGAAGACCTTGGGTGACGGCGTCCGTGATCGCGTGATTGTTGGCCAGCGCGGGCGAGAAGTTGATGGTGGTCGGGCCAAGGCTGGAAATCGTCACCGTGTCGGTGATGGCGTAGGACGAATTACAGAAGCCAATCACTTGGCCGTTCGAGAACCCGGCCGTGCTATTCACCGTGGCGCTGGTCGCCCCTGAGTTCGCGGGCGCAGTCAGGCGGCAGTTGATGCCGGAGTTGCCAGAGTAGGCGGTGAACCACCTGTTGTGAGGTATCGTCGTGGCCTCGAAATACCGCTCGTTGATGGTGTTCCGGACATTGGCCCCGATGATAAAATACTCGGGCTGGATATACTGCGTATCCCCTGCGAACCAGCCGCTTGGCCCTTGGATGGGATACTGCGTGGGCTTGGTCGCCAGATAGGTGAAGCGCCCTGGGAAGACCTCCCCGGAGACGATGATGCGTCCAGGGCCATCGAAATACTTTTGAAGTTGCCCCAGCGTGTTGGTGGTGCGGTAGAAGCCGTCTTGAAGCCAAACGCGGCTATAGGGCTGTGCGATGGCCGCGTTGAAAAAGGCGACGTTATCGGTCCCCGAACCGGGAGAAGCCGGGTTTCCATCCGGAACGCCACCGAACTGCTTCAGCGTCGGGAAAAGCAGAACCCCGGATTGGGCGAGCGTGTAGGGGCTCACGGCCTTGGTGTTGTTCACCCCGGCCGCCACCTCTGCGAGGGACGCCAAGGTCACGCCGCCTCCACCGCCCCCCAACACGCCAGAAGCCCCAAGGGCATACGGGCTGATGACCTTCGTGGGGTCGGTGAGCGCGGCGACTTCGGCCGGCGTGGCGAATGTGACACCTCCGCCCCCTCCACCGAGAAAACCCGTCTCCTGGTCCCAGATGAGGTTATCATCGGCGTCGGTGAGCTTCTGGCGATACAACCCATCGCCCCAGATGATCGCCTGCCCCCGAGCATCAAGGATCACTGGGTTGGTGTTCAGGGAGCCTTGGTCCTCGTCCTGCCACGTATCCTTCAGCGTGCTCGTGCTCGGGATGTAATGCCAGACCTTCCCCGCCACCAACGGATCGCCGTTGATGTCCACGAAGGTCTGTTTCCCAGGCGGAAGCCAAACAGCGGTCATAGATACCCCCTATCGCGCGCCCCCGGTGCGTGTCAGACGGAGGAC
>CAYNHH010000032.1:8678-9791 GCA_964397085.1 uncultured Candidatus Saccharibacteria bacterium | reverse complement strand
GTCACAAAATTTACAAAAATTCGTTATTAACGTATCATGAAAGACAAGATGGAAACAGTAAAAGGTATTAGTAAAACAGCCGCCCAAAAGGCTCGAGAAAACGCTAGTAAACAAACTAGTGGTTTTCTGGGTTTCGTTCGCGAGCAAGGCGTTGTAACTCTTGCGATTGGTTTTATTATTGGCGGTGCAGTAACCAAGCTAGTGAATTCGTTTGTGACAGATATTATCAACCCAATTCTTGGTTTGGTACTTGGTAAAACCAACCTAGCTTCAGCTAGTCTAAAACTCGGTACAGTGACCATTGCCTGGGGTAACTTCATATCTGCCCTAATAGACTTTCTCGTAATTGCCGCGGTAGTCTATTTTGGGTTTAAACTCTTGCGACTAGATCGCATAGATATAGACAAGAAAAAACGCGAAAAAGAAGCTGAGGCAACTGCCAAAAGCGAAGAAGCTGCAGAAAAGCCAAAGACCAAGAAAAAGAAATAGTATATTTTATGTAGACCCCGTATCAAATACGGGATGACAAGATGGTAGTTTGCTATACTTAGGCTATGCAAACGATAGTAGCAACAATCTTGGCGGTCTCTGCAGTATTTTTTCTGTGGTTTGGGTATGTTGTAGAATCTGGTACTCACAAGCCAGATCCTTTTGATGACTATTTTCCTCTCCCAATTCGTGGCTACAATATTGACTATATGATAGGTGTTGCCGGTATTGCAATTGGCACCGGGCTAGCTTTTTTATCGGCCTCATTATTCTTTAGTCTCGGTATACTGGCCATACTGGGCGTAGTAGCATTTGGTTTTGGAATAATTCGCTCACTACTTCCACCAGACTGGGTTGGGCCGCAGTGGTTTCACAAAAGGTCAAAAAAATAGCTTGACTAAAGCTGTAGAGCAAGTCTAAGATAGCAATTGTCTTTCTGCACCTTCTACTTTACGAGTAGACCTACAACCCTGGAGTTGGTATGTCACAAACCACTGCAAGTCTGCCGTATGTAGGTATCACGGGCTTCATGACGCAAGCACAAGTTGAGGCAGTGCTTGCTTCTCTTCCTGAGAGTCTAGGTTTTCGATTGATGGTTGGTGTGTTGATGAGCGATAAGACGCT
>CAYNHH010000032.1:6396-8578 GCA_964397085.1 uncultured Candidatus Saccharibacteria bacterium | reverse complement strand
CTGAGAGTCTAGGTTTTCGATTGATGGTTGGTGTGTTGATGAGCGATAAGACGCTCAATGGTATTCCAAATAGTTATCCCAACGAGTTTCCTTTGATCCATGATGTATCGAGTATTTTTTTGTCCGATCAACGTGTACTCAATCTCATTCATTACAACACGCATCAACGAGATGAATTGCATGGTCAGTTGGCTCAGGCGAAGATATTTGGTGGCCCAAACTGCCATGGTTTTCAGCTTAACATCGACTGGCCCAATGTAAGCTATCTCGAAAAATTTCGCAAACGATACCCCAAGCTTGTGATTGTCCAGCAACTCAGTGCTAAGGTGATGGCCGATACTCCTCCGGCGGCAATGGCACAGCGTCTGAGTGGTGAGTACGCCAATCTTATCGATCACGTGTTGCTTGATGGCAGTGGTGGCTTTGGTAAGCCTCTTGATCTAGGCTTGTGTGAGTCTTATCTCGATGCTTTTATGAGAATCAGACTTCATCGTAAGCTTGGTATTGGAATTGCTGGTGGTCTATGTGCTGATGAGCTGGCGAGAATTGCGCCTCTCGTGAGGGCTTATCCACGTCTCAATATCGATGCACAGGGCAAGCTACGAACGGCAGATGCAACGGCACTAGACATCAGTAAGTGTACTGATTACCTGCTAGCTGCAGCTGAAATGTATTGAGTAGTACAATGCTCATACCTACAGATTATATCTGTAGGATTTTTTTTGCTAATCTGCTAGACTATGGTAATGAAACAACTTGCCAAAAACTTAATTATTCGTAGACTCAATGCAAAGATAAAAAAGCTCCTTGCGCAAAATGACGTAACAATAATTGGAGTTACCGGCAGTGTTGGCAAGACCACTACCAAACATGCTATTGGCGAAGTATTGGGCGCAACACGCAAAGTGCGTTATTCAGAAGATAGCTACAATACCGATATTGGAATCCCACTAAGCATTTTTGGTATGAAAGTACCACCGCATCTTTGGGATGCCAGAGCTTGGCAGAAAATATTTCAAGCGATTGATAATGAAATAGACAACTACAAGTATGACACAGTCGTACTTGAGCTAGCAGATGACGAGCTAAGAATGATGCGCCGGGTACTCAAGATAGTAAAGCTAGATATAAGTGTTATCTCTGGCATAGCACCAGTACATATGGCTAGAATGTATGATATGCGTACAGTTGTGCATGACAACTGGGCTATTGCTGCCAATGCCAAAACCATTATTTACAATGCAGATAATGATGCACTACGCAAAAAAGCATTCAAGACTGGTACGGTAGGATTTGGTCTCAAGAACGGTACAGTCCGCTTCGATAAGATTACTCGGTCAAAATCGGGGTTTTTGAAGGCAGAGTTACAAATTGGCAAACACAAAAAATCTGTGCAAACCCGTATGCTTGGCCAGCAGAACCTCTATAGCTTGCTTGCTGCCGCCTCAGTTGCTACTGAGCTAGAGATTCCTTTTGAAGCAATTTGTTTTGAGCTCACTCAGGTAAAGTCAGTAGCCGGAAGAATGAACTTACTCAAAGGTCTCAATGGCTCAAAGCTAATTGATGACAGCTACAACGCAAGCTCAGAGGCCGTTTTGGCAGCGCTCGATACTATAAATGAACTACCAGGGCGTAAGATAGCAGTGCTTGGAAGTATGAATGAGCTAGGTTCGCATAGTATTTCATCTCATCAGCAAGTGGGTGAACGAGCTGCAAAAGCTGTAGACTTACTCATCACTATTGGCGCATCTGCAGAAGAGCATTTGGCGCCTGCAGCCGCACGTGCCGGCCTCAAGCCCGAGCAAATAAAGGTATTTCGTACACCATATGAGGCTGGTCACTATGTCAAACCATTGGTGAAAAAAGGTGATATTATTTTGGTGAAAGGTAGTCAGGATGGTGTATATTCTGAAGAGGCTGCACGAATACTCCTTGACCCAAGTATTGATGCTGGTGAAGTATTAGTACGCCAATCAGCCACATGGAAACGACGCAAGAAGAAGGCCTTTGCACAATAATACTACCATGAGAGGAGAACCAACTATGTCATATAGCGAGCCACCTAGTGAAGTACCAAAAGCACCTACATATCTAGATGTAGCCCATGTCTGGCAAGAAGATCCAGACCATAATATTCCTGAAGATGAAAGACGTACAATCTGCGCAATTGCCTGCATGAAGA
>CAYNHH010000032.1:0-6296 GCA_964397085.1 uncultured Candidatus Saccharibacteria bacterium | reverse complement strand
TGGGGAATCTAGTCAAAGTGTGGAGGGGTAGAATCACTACCCCTCCACCAAAATACTAATTATCTGATAAACTATAACTATGAACAAATACAACCCTGTAATGACTGAAGCCAAATGGCAAAAAGTTTGGCAAGAAACCAACCTATATAAAACCCCAGAAAATCCTCAGAAGCCATTTTATAACTTGGTCATGTTTCCGTATCCCTCTGGCGACTTACATGTAGGGCATTGGTATAATTTTGCACCTGCAGACTCACTTGGGCGCTTTGCGCGTATGCGAGGCTACGATGTGTTGCAGCCACTTGGGTATGATGCATTTGGCTTGCCTGCTGAAAATGCTGCTATCAAAAAGGGTATTCCTGCAGATGAATGGACAGCCAGTAACGTGGCAAATTTTCATGAGCAGTATTTCAAGCTGGGTGGTATGTATGACCCTGCAAAAGAAATAAACACTTCAAGCCCAGACTATTACCGCTGGACCCAATGGTTGTTTTTGCAATTATTCAAGGCTGGCAAAGCTGTACAAAAAGAAGCTTATGTCAATTGGGATCCCATAGACAAGACGGTACTAGCCAACGAGCAAGTCATAGATGGTCACGCCGATAGAAGCGGTGCCAAGGTAGAACGAAAGTTACTCAAGCAGTGGTTTTTTACTATTACTGACTATGCCGATGATCTAATAAGTGGTCTAGAGGGTCTTGACTGGCCAGAGAGAGTAAAGCAACAGCAGGTCAACTGGATAGGTAAAAGTCATGGTAGCCTAGTGAAGTTTCCCGTTGTTGAATCAAAAAAGTATATCGAAGTATATACTACTCGCATCGACACTCTATTTAGTGGAACATTTTTGGTACTTGCCCCAGAACACCCAATGGTGGCCGAGCTGACCACCGCAGAGCATAAAATTGAAGTAGAAAAGTATATTGAAGTATCAGGTAGCAAGACCGATGTAGACAGACAAGAAGCCAAAGAAAAAACCGGGGTATTTACTGGTAGCTACGTGATAAATCCCGCAAGCGATGAAAAAATACCTGTCTGGATTGCTGACTTTGTACTAGGAGGCTACGGCACAGGTGCGGTTTTTGCCGATGCGCATGATGAGCGTGATACTGAACTAGCTCGCAAATACAATATTCCACTTAAACAGTCTATTGAGCCGGTCACAGGTGTCCCGCAAACAGATCCTGAGTTTCGCAGAAGTATTGTTGCGATCGTTCGTAACCCCAAGACTAGTGAGGTACTTACTATTAATTGGGGCAAAGATGGCGGTGGGCGGATATTTATTGGTGGCGGTGTTGATGAAGGCGAAGACTTGGTTGAAGCAGCCAAGCGAGAAATTACTGAAGAGACTGGATACACAGACGTAGAATTTGTAGAGCAGACCGAGAATATTCACCATCATTACTATGCACACTCAAAAAACGTAGCTCGGGAAATTCTAGCGACAGGATTGCTTTTTGAGCTAAAATCAGACATAAGGAAAGAACAGAATTTAGAAACTGACGAACAAGACAAGTTTACCGTAGAATGGCTCGATGAAGCTAAAGTAGATGCTGAAGTGAGAGATGAGCTGCACACGTACGCATACCGTAATTTGGTCAAGAAAGAAATATGGAGTGGTGATGGAATACTATTTAATTCTGGTCAGTTTGATGGCATGACATCTGTTGAGGCAAGAAAAGAAATAGCAGATTGGCTAGCGCAAAAAGGTCTAGCAAGTCACAAAACTCAATATAAATTACGCGATTGGTTGATAAGCCGCCAACGATACTGGGGGGCTCCTATACCAATAGTCTACTGCGATGCATGCGGCATCGTACCTGTACCAGAAGATGATTTGCCAGTAGTATTACCTCTTGGGCAAAAATTTGACAAGTCTGGTCGATCACCTTTGCTCGAAGATAGCTTTACCAATGTAAAGTGCCCTACCTGTAGTAGCGACGCCAAGCGTGAAACCGACACTATGGATACCTTTGTAGATAGTAGCTGGTATTATTTGCGCTACCCCAATACACAATATGAGAAGGCCGCTTTTGACCCGGAGGCTGTCAAAACATGGCTGCCAGTAGATAGATATATGGGCGGAGTAGAGCACGCAATACTTCATCTACTCTACGCTCGTTTCATTACGAAGTTCTTGCATGAGCAAAAAATGATAGACTTCGACGAGCCATTCAAAAAGTTAATCAATCAAGGCATGATACTGGGTCCGGATGGTAACAAGATGAGTAAGTCAAAAGGAAATGTACTCGATCCAAACGAATTTGTTGAAAAATATGGGGCAGATAGCCTAAGAATGTATCTGATGTTTATGGGCCCTTATGAAGACGGTGGGCCGTGGGACCCACAACGGCTAGAGGGCATGCACAGATTTGTAAACAAAGTTTACGACTTGATCAAAGAGGATTATCAGGCAAAACAAATCGATACAATTATAGAGGCTGAGCTTGAGGCCAGAACACACAAACTTATCAAAAAAGTAGGCGAAGACTTGCAAGAGGTGAAGTTCAATACCGCAATTGCTGCAATCATGGAGTTTGTGAACTTTGCTGGTGGTATTAAGCGCGATGGCACCTCAGGTGATCAGGCATGGAATGATAGTATTAAGACTCTAGTGACAGTTCTTGCTCCACTGGCGCCGTATCTTAGTGAAGAACTTTGGGAGCAACTTGGTCAAAGTGAAAGTGTGCACTTACAAGCTTGGCCCACTTACAGCGAAAAGTTAGTGAAAGATGATGTAGTCATGATAGTCGTGCAGGTTAATGGTAAGCTCAAAGGCGAATTCGTAGTGGCCACAGGGGCAAACCAACAAGAATTAGAAGAGACCGCACGTAATCTGAATAAATCGCAGAATTTTACCAAAAATGGTGAGATAGTAAAAGTTATTGTTGTACCAAACCGACTAGTCAATTTTGTAGTCAAGTAGCTCTAGTTGGGGCTTCAGCAAATACTCAGATTTATTATGTAGTATATATTGGTGCCTAGCAATGACTTGCAATTTAGCAAGAATTTTGCTATACTACCAGGTGAAATGCCAATTAGCATTCTAGGACTCAACAGAAAAGACGATGGCCAATCAGAGCATCACAACGTGACCTTCTCGTCAATTGAAGACGTTGAGCTGGCAAAGCCTTTTATTGCTTCTGTTACTATTACTAAATTGCGTCATGATATATATGATGCACATATTACTGGTGACATAGCGATAAAAGTAGATTGCCATCGGTGTCTCAAGCGGTTTAGTCGTCCTCTGCACGTAGATTTCCATGTAGTTTTTGCAGATGAGCCTGGTGAAGAAGAATGGCCAATCAACCGAAATGACATTGATCTAGAAGAACCTGTACGGCAAGAGATACTATTTCTTACGCCTGTCCAGATGATCTGTTCCGAAGAATGCAACGGTATTCAAGCAAATAATTAAAAGCTCTATAAGGGCTTAACAGAAAGGAACTGCCATGCCAGTACCAAAAAAACGCCGCACATCTAGCACTCGCGGTCAACGCCGTAGTCACGACAGCCTCAAGCCGTTGCAACTAATGTATGAAAAAAATTCTAAGCTCAATCTGCCAAGACGCCTACATAAAGCAGCATCACTTGGGATGGTTCGTACTCGTAGAAGTGTATAATAAATCCACAAGTGATTTCCCTCCTCAAAGCAACAAAAGTACGTTACAATAATAAGCATTACTAGTATATTATGGCTTCAAACAGACACCTTTCAAGAATAATTGCACTACAGAGCCTGTACGAATATGACTTTCGTACCAGCCTTGATATGCCAGAATTAAAAACTGACATGCAAGAGATACTATCACGTAATCTCGCAGTTTATGATGAAACTCTAGAAGAGCCGGATTTTACCATCGACCTGGTAGAGGGTACTCAGAAAAATCTAAAAAAAATCGATGATTTAATTGGTCCGGCAGCCCCAGAATGGCCTATTGATCAGATTGCAAAAGTCGATAAGAGCATTTTGAGAATGGCAGTCTATGAGCTAGTGATTAAACAAGAAGTACCGCCAAAGGTTGCGATTAATGAAGCCGTAGAGCTAGCCAAATCGTTTGGTGGCGACAACTCAAGTAAATTTATCAACGGTGTTTTAGGCACCATTTACCGACAAAGTGAATTTTATGAACCAGAAGAAGACAAAAAACTCCAAGCTGAAAAATCCTCACAATCTGACACCCCAGAACACACCGACCAGCCAGAATCAGGATCAGAAAGTAAGCCAAAAGCAAAACCAGCCAAAACGAAAGAATAAGAAACAGTACCCACCTAGAGCAAAAGCTGTTCGCGAGTATTCAAGTGGCGGGATTGTTTTTCGTGTAGTAAATGGTGAGATAGAAGTTGTGCTATTGCAAGATTTAAAGACTCGATGGAGTATCCCAAAAGGTCATATTGAGTCTGGTGAAACACCAGAAAAGACTGCTATTCGCGAGGTAGCTGAAGAAACAAATCTTACTGGGCTAAAAGTAATTTCGAAGTTAGACAAAATTCATTTCTTCTACCGCATGAATGGCAAACTAATATTTATGATGAATTTTGTGTATCTAATTGAGTCAACTAATCCTAATGATGTGCTCAAAACAGAAGAAGATGCACCCTGGATAACTGACGTGCAATGGTTTAAAGCTGAGCAAGCCTATGATATCCTAGAGTATAAGGCAACAAAAGTAATCTTAAGAGAAGCAATTAACCGTATTAAGAAGCTTTACAACATATAATGGTATTTGATCAAAAACAAATTGAAGAAATAATTGGAGTTAGCTTTGATGACCCTAGTTTGCTCCAAACAGCTTACACACATCGAAGTTATATCAATGAGCACAAACGTGCCAAGTTAGAACACAATGAACGGATGGAGTTCTTGGGAGACGCTGTTTTGGAGCTAGTAGTAACCGACTACCTATATCGTAACTATCCCAATCCAGAGGGTGACCTAACCGCCTGGCGATCTGCGCTTGTGAAGACTGAGAGTCTTGCTGAACTTGCAGAAAAACTTGAGCTTGGTCAGTTCTTATTGATGAGTAGGGGCGAGGCAAAAACTGGCGGACGCAGTAGACAGGCATTACTCGCCAATCTTGTAGAAGCGACAATTGGCGCAATTTATCTTGAAAAAGGCTATGATGCTGCCAAAGAGTTTATTGAAATAAATCTTGTCACCAACCTTGAAGAAATTATCAAAACTGGTTCTTATATTGATGCAAAAAGTCACTTTCAAGAGCTCGCTCAAGAAAGTCATGGCACGACCCCCAGCTACAAAGTTATTAGCGAAAATGGCCCTGATCACGACAAAACATTCTTAATGGCCGTTTACCTTGGTACAAAAAAATATGGGGAAGGCGAAGGTAGTAGCAAACAATCTGCCCAACAAGCCGCCGCACTGAGTGGTTTGGAAAAACTTAAAACACCAAGTGAAGACTAGCTCTAAATAGTTGCTTCTCATTCTCTATAGGCTTACACTACAGCTAACAGCAAGTCGCTGTGCACCTTCTTAAGTCATAAGGAGCTACAAATGGCTCTTAGAGTCTTGTTGATAAGTGGCACTGGCGCACCCCCTAGAAGCGAATTTTACTACAGGCCAGTGCTAAACGTGGCAAAAAAGCATGTAGAGCAAGTAGACTTTGAGACTATTTTCATGCTTGGTCTTGGCGACATGCGCACGGCAGCAAAACGAATAAGTAACAAATATTTTACAGATTCAGATGACCAGTTTGTTTTAATCGGTCATTCGCAAGGAGCAATACTTGCAAGTCTAATTGCAATTGAGCATCAAGAAAAAGTGGTTGCCGTTATTGCGCTCGCTGGTCCATTTAAGGGTACTACCTGGACAGACCCTATCAATATGCCGGTTCGAGGAGTTATTGAAGCTATTAAGAGAGTGAGTGGTGGACGAGTGCACTTAAAGCCAACCCTGAGGCGCTTCGTGATACCTATCTTGCCTATTGTGAAAGACTTGGCCGCTCACAGCGATATTAATGAAGAAGTACTTGAGTACTTAGAGTATCAAATTGCCGGCCATGAGACGCACGCCATAATTGGTACTGGGGACATGCTGGTGTTCCCTCACCGCTCAGCTAATCCAACTGGGCCCATGGTGACCAACTACATAGTAGCTGACGACAAAGAGTTTGAAGGCCTGCAAGCCGTGTTGCCAGATGATATCAAGCATATCAATTCTCGCGCCGGGCATATCTCAATTATATTTAACGATATCGTACTAATGCATATTGGCATAATTCTACGCAATCAAAAGTCGCTATTACTGTCATAGCCCAAGTTTACTTGGGTTTTTTATT
>CAYNHH010000031.1:0-9827 GCA_964397085.1 uncultured Candidatus Saccharibacteria bacterium | reverse complement strand
CATATTACATTGACTTTTTATAGTTTTTATGCTAATATGTGTTGGTTCGTCAGAAAGCACATTCTCTTCTCTCAACCTGGAGGATCCAAAAATGTCCAAAGTAACAGATCACGAAACTCTTGTTGATGTGATTCAGGTCTACTGCCCTGATGATGATAGGCATGAGTTTGAGCTCTACATGGCCGAAGACAAGTTCGTCTACATCTTGCATCCCAACAGAGTCAACTCACATCAGTGGGTGACTGAGTTGGAGCGAAGGCTGCAGTACCCAAACTACATGGTGCTGGGCGAGGGTAAGTACAAACTCGTCTGCTCATCAGATCCGCGCTGTATGGACCCCAAGCTGTTCATGGAAGATGAGCTCAGTAGGGCCAAGGAGTTCTTTGTCAAGAAATTCCCAGGTTCAGCCGTGCATACTTACCATGGTGTGTTCATCCCCTACAACCCCGAGGGAACCATTCTGGAGTAGCACTCTCTACAATTCTGCACAAACCAAAATGAGAGATTGGCAAACAATGTAACCACGATCGCAACAGATCAAACAAGGCCGCGCGAAAGCGCGGTCTTCATCTATATTTAACATATTATTTGTATCAAAAAAGACCCTTGCGGGTCTTTTTATAGTAAGAATTTATTTCTTTTCGGCTTTGTCGACGCCTTGCTGAAACTCTTCTGCAGCTTCTTGCTGTTCGTCGTTGCCATCAGAGTTGACCTTTTCATCTTTTGGAGCTTCTTTGGGCTCGTTATCACTGGCTGGGGTAGCATCCTCTTTGCTTGCTTCTTTTTGCTCTTTTTTGACTTCGCCATCGGTGTTTTCTGTATCTGGTTGATTCATTACATCTTCTTTGGCAGCCTTATCGCCATCAAGCTCTACTTCTTCTTTGGCAATCTTTTCTTGCTCTTCTTCTGCTAGCTGAGTACCTGTACGGTGATCTGCAGCATTGACAGACTCTCTGTCAAAACCTGTCTCAACAAGTCGAGCAGATTTACCACTTCTATCACGCATGTATGAGAGAAATGCTCTTCGAACCTTACTACGCTTCACAACCTCTATCTTTTCGATACTTGGGCTGTGTACAAACCAGCTTTTTTCTACACCAACACCGCTGGCAATCTTGCGAACAGTAATAAAAGCTTGCACGCTACCAGATTTGCGGTAACGAATCACAAGACCTTCAAATATCTGAACACGACTTTTCTTACCTTCACTAATCCGTTGGTGCACCTTGACGGTATCACCTACACGTACATCAGGCAATTTGGTCTTTTTTTGGCTGGTTTCGAGTTCTGCGATAGGATTCATAACCCAAGTAGTGTAACACAATCAGGTCTACACTGCAAGAGTAATGTAAGGCTCGACTAGCCTTATCTGTTGTAACCTGATATATATTTGCTGTATATATTGACTTATTGTGTTATTTTTGCTATAATATTCTCGTTTCTCAATCGAGAAAGTACCATCCCCTTCAGAGAGGAAATACATGCCTACTATCGTACTTTCAACAGAGGGTGTGGAGAAGGTTTTTGTGGATTGCCTTTTCAAGGAAGGTGAAGACACGAGTACGCACATTGCTGCTGAAGGCATCATGATGACCGTAGGGTTTCACCCTGAGCGGATCGAAAGTCATCGTGCTGAGATCGAAGCCATGCTCGATGAGCTGCCTGATCAGTTCAAGGCATCTAGTGGTGGTGGCTGGTCCTTTCTGAACGCCTGCGAAGACAAGCATGGCAATCAATGGACAAGTTTCCATCGCAGTATGGATCAACTTTTCATGCTTGGCATGGCGATTGGCAAGGTTGAGTCTCAGATGCCACGTGAGCTTTGGAGCGCCTTGCCCGGTGGTATGCCCTACTACGTCATTGATTGATTTTTGGGACGCGAAAGAACCCTGAGTATACCTACCCATAGGAGCCGAGATGAATGCATACAGAGTTGTTAAGAGTAATGCATCAAACGCCGAGGCTGATCTGAACAAAGAACTGAAGGATGGCTGGCTATTGGTTACAGCCACAGCTGTTGACAACCCAAACGGCCCATACCTACTGCTATTTCTCGCGAAGTAGTTAGTTACTCCACCCCTGCCCCGAGGGATATAATATCGGGGCTCCACCACACTACTTGAGTATCGAGTACTGTGGCGGGATGTTCCCGACACTGCACCTACTACAGAAAAGGGTAATTGTGAAGATCACACTTGTCAAAAAGCTCATCAAAAACCCAGCAGGTACCGTAATAGAGGTATACGAGAAAGATGTTGAATTTGGGAGCGAAATCATTCCTCCTATTGGAAGCTACATCGAAGCTGCCTTTCTGTCCACCAAGTGGTCAAGAGTGAAAGAAGTCTTTTTCCCAACACATGTACGCTCACGTGCAGTAGATATTTCATTCTCTGTATATATCCAGCTAAGTGATCATGACGGTACTGATCCAAGAACCTTTCCTGATCATTACAAGCTCTCCATACAGCAAGACGGCTGGGAAGAAGTTGATTATTCGTCTACGGTACTAGCCTGAAATGGCTTCGCACAAGAAAGGCCAACGTGAGCGTCAGCAGCGCGCACTGCAACGACTGCAAGAGCGCATTGCTGACAACAAGTATTTGTACGAGCGACTTGATGCCAAGCTGCTAGTGGCAGAAGGTCCGCTTCGCGAACGCACCATTGAGGAGATGGAAAGGCTCGATAGCGAGCT
Source organism: uncultured Candidatus Saccharibacteria bacterium (assembly GCA_964397085.1). Lineage (GTDB taxonomy): Bacteria > Patescibacteriota > Saccharimonadia > CAILAD01 > BJGX01 > CAILAD01. The sequence goes on along the minus strand of CAYNHH010000031.1, from coordinate 7,135 downwards.
TGACCAGCTTGAAGATCAAGAAGCAGGTCTACGTAAGAACATGGGTCTTAGAGCTGAGAAGCACTTTTCTGACAACACCACCCAATAGAATAAGGAGCAGCAATGAATAGTATTACTCGAAGTGCAAAAACACTGATTGAATACATCATGGATTGGAAAGAAGCACTCGATGAATCACCTTTTGGTGGTCTCATGGCAGTGTTGATGTTTCTGATGGCGATCATGGTACTTGGGATAATCCTTGCCGTTGCCGAGGCAATAGTTGGCTTGTTGAGCTGATCTGGCTCTACACTCAAATTGCAGTGGCCGTAAGCCCCAAAAGGGCTTGCGGTTTTTTTATTAGTTGATCTACACGTTTCTGTCGTCCTGTTCGCTGTACAGCGAATTTATTCAGGATCTAGAAAATACATTGTTTCGTTTTATTCTTTTTCTAGTTATTCTTTTTCTAGATTCCGTACCCGAATTCAACAAGCTGATTCGATAGGGAATGACGGAGATGGTAGAGGGTCTGGTATCTTTATGCCGTTAGTTTTTCACTGACGGCTTTTTTAATTGTCATATTTTTTTCGCCAACTATATTACTCAAGCCCGATAAGAATATACTACTCCCATCTACACCATTGGGTAACTTTAGCTTTTGACCAGATTCACTAAAATGTAACATCAGCGGGATATCTCCGCGGTGCACCTCAAGAAGCTTTTTGATACCAAGTAACTTTTGACTGTCTGAGGTAGATTGCAAGCTCACAATAATACTGGCTATATCTTGGGCGCTAGGAAACATTTCGTTAGCGTCTACATGTGCTGCGCCCATAATGGTTTGTGATGGCGGCGGAAAGTGCCTTGCCGTCTCGTGATTGATAAGCTTGGCTTTGTCGGCCATTACTTTGAGCTCATCTACCAGCTTCCCTTCGCGGTCTTTGGCATTAATCTTGCCAGTGATCTCTAGCACATTATCAAGCGCCCATATGTTTTTGTCTTTTTCAAACGTGCGTGGAAACACAATTACCTCTACATCACCATCAAGAGTTTCGATCTGTGCAAATGCCATGGGGTCATTATTGCGGGTATATATTTGTCGCAAGCCAGTTACGATACCGCCAATTGTTATTTGATTGCCATCGTCCATCTTGGAATACTTCTTAATGCTTTGGACTTTTGAGGCAAAATAATTTCTAAAGTCATCGAGAGGATGACTACTAATAAATAGCCCGAGTAGTTCTTTTTCCCACATAAGGTGTTGGCGCTGATCTATCTTATCACGTGGTGGCTCTAGTGCTAGAGGTGGCGCTTCTTCTTGCATACCAAGACTACCAAAAATATCTATCTGCCCTGTCAGAGCACTTTTTTGTACTCTACTGGCGTAGCTCGTGATAGCTAAAATATTATTAAGAAGCAAATCTCTATCACCAATAGTATCAAAAGCCCCGCACTTTATCAGTGACTCCATAACTTTTTTATTTACTACACTGGCCTCTACCCGCGTACAAAAATCCTCTAGGCCTGTAAACTTACCGCCTTCCGCACGTGCTTCAAGAATCTTGTCGATTGGCCCAGCTCCAACGTTTTTGACTGCACCCAGACCAAAGCGAATATTACCTGTCTCTGGCACTACTGCAAACTCAGAGAATGACTCATTGACATCTGGAGGCAAAAGCTCAATATCCATCTTGCGACACTCAGCAACCTCAATACTAATACGATCCATATTCTCATGATCACTCGTCATAAGGGCAGCCATAAAAGCTGCAGGATAGTGAGCTTTGAGGTAAGCCGTCTGTACCGATATGAGCGCATAGCAAGCTGCGTGGCTTTTGTTGAAACAATAGGCTGCAAAGTCTTCAATACTCTTCCAGAGATCATTTATAAACTTCTCATCTACTTTAGAGGTCTTAATTGCACCTTCTACAAACTCTTGTTTCATTTTGGCAATAACTTCAGGAATTTTTTTACCAATACCTTTACGCAGTGTGTCGGCCTGGCCACCAGTAAAACCGCTAAGATCCTTGGCGATTTGCATGACTTGCTCTTGGTACACAATGATACCGTAGGTATTCTCAAGTGCTGCTTGCATCTTAGGGTGTCCGTAGGTGATGAGATCAGGATTATGCTTACGATTGATAAAGTCTTCTATCCACTGCATAGGGCCCGGTCGATACAAGGCGACCATAGCAATAATATCTTCAAATCTATCGGGCTTGAGATCGCGAATGTAGCGCTTCATACCGGCTGATTCTAGCTGAAATACTCCGGTGGTATCACCATGACTAAGTAGCTCAAAAGTCTTCTTATCATCAATAGGTATTTCAGTCACATCAAGCTCAACGTTATAGACTTTCTTCATAATACGTAGGGTATTTTTAATCACAGTAAGGTTGGAGAGCCCAAGAAAATCGAACTTGAGCAGCCCCAGCTCTTCTACTGGATTCATTGAATACTGCGTAGATATTCCGCCCTTGCTAGCACGCGTAAGCGGTACATACTCAACTAGGTTTTCTGGGGCAATTACTACACCGGCAGCATGTGTACCGGCATTACGAATAGTACCTTCTAGCTTAATAGCAATATCAATAATTTGCTTGGCTCGTGAATTAGTATCATATTCTTGCTTTAGCTCTGGGCTATCTACAATAGACTTAGACAGCAGAATGTGTCGACCCTGTACTGGTGCGGGAATGAGCTTGGCAATAGCATCTACTTCTCCATAAGGAATACCCAATACCCTACCGGTGTCTCGCAGGGCATTGCGGGCCGCCATAATACCAAATGTAATGATTTGCGATACCCGCTCTTGTCCGTATTTTTCTGTAGCGTAAGCTATCACTTCTTCGCGTCTGTCATCGGCGTAGTCCATATCAATATCTGGCATACTAATTCTGTCTGGATTCAAGAATCGCTCAAACAACAAGTCGTACTTGAGAGGATCAAGCTCGGTAATATTGGTCACATACGCAATAATGCTGCCTGCAGCACTACCTCTTCCGGGCCCACAAACGATACCTTGATTTTTGCTCCAGTTGATAAGATCTGCAACAATGAGCATATAGCCCTCGTAGCCCATGTCGGCGATAACTCCCAGCTCAAAATCAATGCGTTCTAATACTTCTTTACTGAGCTTAGCTTTTGCTTTGGCTTCGGTAATGTCGGGCAGATCTTCCTTTGGCAAATCAGTATATCGATTTGCGGCACCGGCAAAAACGAGCTTTCGCAAATAGCTTTTCTCCGTCTCTCCCTCTGGTAGGTCTGGAAAGCGAGGTATCAAGATTTTACCAAGCTCTATCTCAAGCTCACATCGCTTGGCAATCTTGACGGTATTGGCAAGCGCCTCTGGTGTGTCCTTGAATTTCTCAAGAATTTCAGCTCCGCTATGTACACTAAGATCTTGATCTAGCTTCATTCGCTTGGGGTCTTCTACGGTACTTCCCGTCTGTACACAGAGCAATATATCGTGTGGATAGTGATCTTCTGGCTTAGAGTAGTGAGCATCGCCAGTCACCACTAAGTCGAGATCGAGCTCTTTACTCATTTTCTTTAGCGCTTCATTTACCTTTACTTGTGGCTCCCACTCAACGTGGGGCTGCATCTCTAAGAAATACCGGTCTTTACCAAAGACAGACTTGTACCACTCGGCAATTTTTTTGGCTTCGGCATAATTGTCATTGAGTATATTTGATCCTACTTCACCACCTACACAACCAGAGAGACAGATGATGCCTTCATTATATTTTTCTAGAAGATCATGATCAATACGAGGCTTGTAATAGAACCCTTCTAGGTTGGCAATGGTACTGAGCTTCATGAGATTTTTGTAACCAGTCATATTACTTGCGAGCAAGATAAGGTGAAACGGCGTACGGTCTTCAGCACTGTTTTTGTCTTGATGTGTGCGGGGCGCTACGTAGGTCTCAATACCAATAATCGGCTTTATTCCTCGCTCGCGGGCTGCTTTGTAGAACTCTATGGCGCCGCTCAGGCTCCCATGATCAGTAATTGCGCAGGCTTCTTGGCCAAGTTCTTGAATATGATCAAGTAAGCCAGGAACTTTTTGCAGGCCGTCGAGTAGACTATAGTGCGTGTGATTATGCAGATGCACAAAATCAACGAAGTCTTTTTGACTTCGTGCTTTTTCAATAATTTCGTTTTTTTCAACAGTTTTTGCTTCTGCCATACTCACCCTCTCTATACTACTTATTTTACCATAGTAAAAAGAAAAGGATCATCTACTTCACTTGTGCAGCTTCACCAATTTTTTGAAAGAGATCACCTATATATGGAAGGCCGCCGAATTGCGTTACTAGAAATCCAATAATTACAATGGCAACAGCTGCACCAAGTACGCCCGCAAAACCGCGAGTGAAACCAGTTCTGAAGTTGAGCCAAAATAGCTTTGCAGGCTTGTGTAGAAGCTCATTAATTGCATCAAAACCTGCGGCATCTAGGGTACGCTTGGTATTTTCAGTTGGGTTATTTTTAGGATTTACCATTGTACTTACCGTGTACTACTTCTTATCGCTGAGCGGCTTGGAGTGATCTACATAGTCTTTTTTAGCGCGAGCTGTTGCAGCTTTTTTCTGCATACGGGTCACTTCTTTTTGGCCTTGTTTGACAACTTTTTTAGTCGAAGCTGCGAGATCAATCGTTAGCTCTGCTGCTTGATGAGCCAATACTTTGGCTTCATCAGATGCTACTTTACTAACTTTCTTAGTACTTTTTGATAATTCACCACTTCTGTTCTCAAGTTCTTTTTTGAGCTTTTCGGCTTTTGCAATAAGCTCTTTCGTCTCTGCACTACCAGACTTCTTAGCTTCTTGCATCTTGTGGGTAAGCTCGGTATTGGCTGTATCCAACTTAGACTTAAGGTCAGCACGCATTTCTTCGCCTTTTTTAGGTGCGTACAACAATGCAGCTACACTACCTATAATGCCGCCAACAATTACGCCCTTAAAAAATCCTTTGCCGTTGCTCATTTGTCATCTCCGGATTTTTTTGATCGCGAACGTGTATGGAGATACTTTTCTATCATCATAGCAATGATACCAGGGTTTACCACGGTACGGCGTACTTCATCCACAAGCTCTACAGCTGAGTCGGCGCTATCTTGTACTTTTTCTGCAGCTAAGCGAACCTGCTTGAGAGCCTTCACTAAAACAACCAAAAATATTACTGTATAGATAGTAAGTATAAGTGTTGAGATTGAGATAACAGTTATTAATGCGATTTCGAGTCCAGTCATTTTGGTTCGACCCCTTTCTTTAGTTTGTGCTTGATAACCTTAATAATATCACTTCTACCCAGATGTTCAAGTACGATCTCGTCTCGCTCAAGTAATGTCCACTCATTTTGGTCAACGAGAGAATTGGGAAATACATGTAAATCTCCCTTGGCGTCTAGAATACGTGTTTTTTTTGTATCCATTTCTACAATATAACCCTCTGCTCTCATATTCTCGCTACCTACAACTACTTTGTCTCCAACACGAAAGTCATGGTCACTACTGAGCTGAAGCCCAGAGAGCAAATCTTTTACCGTAGGAGTTACGCCCTGCGAGATACCAAAAGAAAACGCTGCTGCGAGTGCACCGATAGTTATTGCAACATTAGACAGTCCTAACAGTTGTAATACTGCAACGCCAAGCAATACCCATAGAGCTCCTTTGAGAATGATTAGTAGTATTTCTCTAAAGCCAAATGATAGTTTTAATACTCCTACAAATCGCTCAAGCAAAACAGAAAATAACCTGACAAATATTATTCCAAGCACCAAAAACAAGAATGCTCTCAACAGTCTGGGGCCATAGGTATAAAAGCCATTCACAAGTTGGCTGGATGCTTTTTCGACATTGATGAGTAGAAAATTATTCAAAATTATCCTTGTATTTATTATGCTTCATTTAATAATTTAAGCACAAGCGTATTGGCTTTACCAGGATTTGCCTGACCCTTAGTAGCCTGCATCACTTGTCCTACAAAAAATCCTGCGGCTTTGGCATTGCCTGATTTATAGTCTGCTACCGCTTGAGGATTGTCGGTAATGAAGCCTGTAATTATTTTCTCTAATTCAGTATCGTCTGATATTTGTACTAACCCCTTTTCAGCAACGACTTTTTGAGGGCTACTACCGGCTAATACAAGTGGGAATATTTCTTTGGCAGTTTTTGAAGATATGTCTCCTGATTCAACAAGCTTGATTAGGTCGGCAAGATCTTTTCCAGTAAGTTTTGATTTGGCTTCGCTATTTTCTGTGAGCCAAGCTTGGTAATCACCCACCAGCCAATTTACCGCTTTTTTCTCAAGTTGTTTGTTGTCTAACAGCTTGCTGGCAGCAAAGAATATTTCTCGAGTATTTACTTGGCCAATAAGTATGTCTTGTTCGTCAGAATTAAGACCCAATTCTTGTAAGCTATGACGGATAGCTATTGGCAAAACAACATCCTTCACTTCAGCTTGTACCGATTCTATAAAGTCTGATTTTAATACCAGTGGAGGTAAATCTGGTTCAGGAAAATATCGATAGTCGTGTGCATGTTCTTTGCCACGTTGACTGACTGTGACTGCCTTGGCATCATTCCAGCCGCGTGTCTCCAGAATAACCTCTTCACCACTTTCAAGCACCTCAATTTGTCGCTGAATTTCATACTTCAATGCTCGTTCAGCATTCCTGAATGAATTAAGGTTTTTTAACTCTGTTCGAGTGCCAAGCTCATCAGTGTCGCTCACTGAAATATTTAGATCAAATTTGAAATTACCATGCTCCATATCACCATGGGTTACTCCAAGCGTGGTGGCAATAGCATAAACCTCTTGCAAGTAACGCTTGGCTTCTTCTGGAGTATGCATGTCAGGATCACTAACAATCTCTACTAGTGGCGTACCGGCCCGATTAAAATCTACTAAGCTGTAATCACTACCGATAGGATGGCTAGACTTACCAGCATCTTCTTCTAAATGTGCATGGTGCACGCCAATCTTCTTAAACTCTCCATTCACTAAAATCTCCACACTACCAGCCTGTATAATTGGCTCGTCCATCTGAGTAATTTGATAGCCCTTGGGTGAGTCTGGATAGAAATAGTTCTTACGGTCAAAGCTTGTATTGGTAGCAATGCGCGCGTTGAGGCCAAAGCCGAGTTTTATCG
>CAYNHH010000030.1:4711-9967 GCA_964397085.1 uncultured Candidatus Saccharibacteria bacterium | reverse complement strand
ACAACAATTGTAAGCTCACCTTTTGGACCGGTAGCAACCAGTGTTTGGTCTGTGATCTTTATTGTCACTCCTGTGGGTATTTCGACGGGTACTTTTCCAATTCTACTCATAATATTCTCCTAATACACCGTACATATTAATTCACCGCCCATGCCTTTTTTGCGTGCATCACTACCAGTCATAATACCAGCCGGAGTAGACACAATCACTATTCCGCGACCACCCAATACACTTGGGATCTCTGACTTCGGTGTGTACATTCTACGACCTGGCTTACTTACTCTGGTAATGGTGGTGATTTTTTTGTCTGCGCCACTTAATTGCACTTCTAGCATCGCAAAGGCGCCATTTTTGGTTTCTTGCACATTAGCAATATAGCCTTTTGCCTGCAAAATCTGAGCTATTGAAAGTTTTATTTTTGAGTAAGGGATAGTAACGGATGTTTTGTTTGCACTCAAACCATTTCGTATTCTTGTTAGCATATCTGCAATTGGATCTGTTGTCATCATCTTAATATCTCCTTCTACCAGCTCGACTTTGTTATACCAGGTATTCGACCGTTACTGGCTTGTTCTCTAAATGTAATTCGTGAAAGCCCAAAATCACGAATAAACGCATGGGGACGTCCGGTAATCTCACAGCGATTATGGAGACGGGTAGGGTTGGCGTTTCGGGGAAGTTTAGCAAGGCCCTCCATGTCACCAGCAGCTTTTAATTCTGCTCGTTTAGTTGCGTATTTGGCTGACAATTTTTGACGCTTCAGCTCTCGTTGTATTAGTGCTTTTCTGGCCATGCTATTCTCCTTTCTCTAGTGGCAAGCCAAGCTTCTTCATAAGAAGTCTGGCATGCTCTTTATTTTTTGTACTCGTCACAATATTGATCTGTAAGCCATGAGTAGCGCTTGCGTCTTCAAAGCTAATTTCTGGAAAAACGGTCTGATCATTTATACCAATACTGTAATTACCTTGAGGGTCAAAACTTTTATTTGAAAGTCCACGAAAATCTCTCATGCGAGGGATTACTACTGCAATCAGTCGATCTAGAAAATCCCACATATGCTCACCACGTAAAGTTACCTTTACTCCAATTGGGTTTTCTTCGCGAAGCTTAAAAGCAGCGATACTGTTTTTGGCTTTTGTGACAACTGGTTTTTGACCACTAATCTTGGTCAGAGTAGCAATAACGATATCAAGATGTTTACTATCTTGCACTGCTCTACCAACGCCTGAGTTGATAACGATTTTTTCAAGCTTTGGCACCTGATTGATATTACTCAAATCTAACTCAGTCTTGAGCTCTGGACGAATTTCAGTCTGGTATGATTTTAGTAAACGATTCATTTCTTGACCTCAGTTTTTTTAGTAACGGCTTTTTTGGCAACTTTCTTGGTAGTTGCATTTTTAAATTTTGACACCTTGTAGATACGTTCTTTTTTGCCACTTGAACTAATCTTATAACCTACTCTGGCCGGTTTGCCAGATGTTGGATCGATCACCATTACCTTACTAGCGTTGATCGGCTTAGTAATCTCAATGATTCCACCTTTAGGATTGGTTTGTGTTGGCTTGGTATGTCGTTTTGCAACATTGACACCTTCTATCACTACTTGATTGGTCTTAGGCAATACAGCAATAATCTCGCCTTTTTTGCCATTATACTTACCACTTATGACCATTACTTTGTCTTTTCGTAAAAGCTTCATTAGAGTACCTCCGGCGCAAGTGAGACAATTTTCATATATCCTCGTTCTCGAAGTTCGCGACAAACAGGACCAAAAATACGAGTACCACGTGGCAACTTAGCTTTATCAATAATAACTGCAGCGTTCTCGTCAAAACAAATTGCTGAGCCATCAGTACGATTGATGGTCTTTTTGGTACGCACAACTACTGCCTGAACAACTTCTTTTTTCTTAACTGTTCCATTAGGAGTAGCTGTCTTTACAGATGCAACTATAATGTCACCAACCCGTGCGTAGCGACGTTTACTACCACCAAGCACTTTAATGCAATAGATCTCTTTTGCGCCAGTATTATCGGCAACATGTAATCGTGTCTCGGCTTGTATCATTTAGTCACCTTTGCAGTTTGAACAATTTTTTGTACGCTAAAGTGTTTGTCTTTGCTTATTGGTCGAGTTTCAACAATCTCAACTACATCACCAGGCATGCAAGCATTATCTTCATCATGAGCCTTGAATGTATTGGTCACTTTGTAGTTCTTCTTGTAGATAGGGTGTTTCTTTTGGTGCTCAATAGCCACAACAACAGTCTTGTCCATCTTGTTAGAAACTACTTTACCGGTAATAATTCGTGTCATTTGGCTTCTCCTTCTATTTCTCTTTCGCGTTGCAAAGTTAGTATGCGGGCAATATCTTTTTTGATGCTGGAAATTTGTTTGACGTTTTTTACTTCTTTAGTTCGATATTCTACAGCAAGAGTAGCTAGCTTGGTCTGAGAATCAAGCAAGGTAGTCTGGAGCTCTTTGGATGATTTGTTACGTAGCTCTTTATTTTTCATGACTTTCTCCAGTCTGTGCTTTTACTAAGAATTTCGTTCTTACGGGTAGCTTCATAGCAGCAAGTCGCATTGCTTCTTTTGCTGTGGCTTCATCAACACCATCCATTTCGAATAATATCTTTCCGGCTTGTACTCGAGCTACATAGTGATCAAGAGCACCCTTACCTGATCCCATTCGTACTTCTGCAGGCTTACGGGTAACAGGTGTGTGTGGAAATATTCGAATCCAAATCTTACCACCACGTTTTACATATCGGGTCATAGCACGACGCGCTGCTTCTATCTGACGAGAAGTAATACGTTCATTTTCCATACTCTTCAAGCCATATCGACCAAAGTTAATTTCAGTACCGCGAGTTGCGATTCCGTCATTCTTGCCCTTCATGGCCTTTCTATACTTGGTTTTTCTTGGTAGTAACATAGCTATCCTTTATACACCCATACTTTTACGCCAATAATTCCATAGGTAGTCTGGGCTCGGGCTGTGCCGTAATCAATATTGGCCTTGATAGTGTGCAGAGGAATACTACCTTGGGCGGTAGATTCTGTGCGAGCCATCTCAGCACCATTTAGTCGACCAGATACAGTAATTTTAGTTCCAAGCATTCCAGCCTTCATTGAGTTTTCTGTAGCACCTTTAATAACGCGACGAAAAGCCATTCGTCTTTCAAGCTGAGACGCAACATTTTCAGCAATAAGCTGAGCATGAGTCTCTGGGCTTTTCACTTCTTCAATATTAAGTTTCATACCTTCAGAGGTAAGTTTTTTGAGATCAGCTTTTAATGCCTCAATACCTACACCGCCTCTACCAATAACAACTCCTGGCTTACTAGTGAAGATTGTGATTGTTAACTGGCTAGTAGAACGCTCAATCTCAATTGCAGCAAGTCCTGCGCGAAAACCAAGCTTTTTAGTGATAAGTTCACGAATCTTAATATCAGCAATAAGGTTTTGGCGAAAATCTTTACCACCAAACCATTTGCTTGACCAGTTTTTGGTTACCGGCAAACGTAAGCTAATTGGATTAATTTTTTGTCCCATTATTTCGCCTCTTTCTTGGCTTTAATTACTGCTTGATCACTCAGAACAACCGTAAGGTGAGCTCTAGGGTGGATAATTGGAGCAGTCATACCTTTTGATCGAGGTCTCCAGCGCTTGAGCTTCGCACCTTGATCTACTCTAATTTCATCAATCACCAACTGAGCTGACTTCAGGCTATGATTATGTTCAGCGTTTGCAACTGCACTATGAACAGCATCAAATACCATTGCAGAACCTTTTTGTGGTTGCGCAGCAAGATGTTGCATTGCACTGTGCACTGAACTACCCTTGAGCCCATGGGCGGTTAACCGGAGTTTTTGAGCAGATATACTCAAGTTACGAGCTTTGGCTTGTACTTTCATTACTTGCCTCCCTCAGATTTAGCAAGCTTACCGCCGTGACCTCTAAACTTACGAGTAGGTGAAAACTCACCCAGCTTATGACCCACCATGTTTTCAGTTAGTAGTACCGGTACATGAGTCTTACCATTATGAATTGCAATAGTACGACCTACCATTTCTGGAGAGATAGTACAGGCTCGCGCCCAAGTCTTGATAACTGTTTTATCACCTGGGTCTAACGCTAAGACTTTCTTTAGGAGTTTTGGATCTATAAATGGACCTTTTTTTGCAGAACGACTCATCGTTTTCCTCGCTTTCTTCCTCGTACTATCATGGAGTCTGTATATTTACGGCGTCTTGTCTTAAGACCAAGAGCTGGCTTACCCCATGGTGTTTTTGGATGCTTCAATCCGATAGAAGTACCACCTTCACCACCACCGTGTGGGTGATCAACAGGATTCATGGCCTTACCTCGTACTTGTGGACGTCTGCCCATCTTACGCTTACGGCCAGCGCTACCAATTTTAATATTTTGATGGTCTATATTACCAACTTGCCCAATAGTTGCATGACAATCTTGATGTACTAGACGTACTTCTCCAGATGGAAGTTTTATCTGTACAAATACACCTTCTTTAGCAGCAAGCTGAGCACGTGCACCAGCAGAACGAACCATCTGTGCTCCGCCACCTAGTTTGAGCTCAATATTACAGATAACTGAACCCACTGGGATATTCTTTAGAGGCAGTCTATTACCAGCTTTGACTTCAACATCTTTACCAGCACTAATCTTTTTGCCTACTTGCATAGTAGTAGTAGCAGGAATATATGCTTTGGTACCATCTGGTAATTCAAGTAGAGCTAGGTGAGCGCTACGGTTAGGATCATACTCAAGAGCAGTAACGGTAGCAGACTCTACTTCATCGAGTCGAAAATCAACCAACCGAGTGTGACGCTTAACACCACCACCGCGGTGACGTATGGTAATCTTACCTTGATTGTTACGACCAGATTTTTGCTTCTTGGTAACTATAAGAGATTTTTCAGGACGTTTCTTGGTCAGCATTGAAAAATCAGCAACGCTCATATTGCGACGTGCAGCTGTATTTTGCTTGAGTAGTCTAGTAGCCATTACTTATTCTCCTCGAATACGCTAATTTTTTGACCGCTTTTCACTGTGACGTACGCACGTTTGGTGGTTTTTCTTGTGCCGGTTGTGCCCTTGAATTTCTTAGCCTTGCCCTTGAGTACGCTAATACGTACATTTACAACATCTACCTTGAAGCTTGTATGGACAGAGTCAGCTACAATGAGCTTGTTGGTAGTAATAGGTACTTCAAACATGTACGTGCCTGT
>CAYNHH010000030.1:2045-4611 GCA_964397085.1 uncultured Candidatus Saccharibacteria bacterium | reverse complement strand
CAGCTACAATGAGCTTGTTGGTAGTAATAGGTACTTCAAACATGTACGTGCCTGTACCAGCTAGGGCAATACTTTTTTCAGAGATGATTGGTTTTAAAATGAGTGGTTTCATTTAGTATTACTCCCTAGCCATTTTTCTAGTTTTTCTAATGCTGGCTTTTCGATAATGATTGAGTCGGCATTTAGTAAGTCATAACTGCGCAATTGATTATACTCAATTGTTTGTACTCCACTAAGGTTGGCACAAGCCAATGCAAACTTCTTGTCTATCTCAGAAGTAACAAGCAATACATTGCCAGTAGCTTCAAGCTTGGTAAGTAGTGTATCTGCGAGTTTTGTCTTTGGCTCAGCAATAGTAAATCTTTCTATTACTTTAACGTTATCGCTTTGCGAGGCAAGAGCCATTCGAATACTGGCGCGTATCATACTTGTTGGCATATCTTTTTGATAATTCTGTAGACCGGTTGGACCATGGGCAACACCGCCATGTCTCCATATATTTACTCGACTAGATCCAAAACGGGCTCGTCCTGTACCCTTTTGAGCCCAAGGCTTGCGACCACCACCTCGTACTTCACCACGAGTAAGAGTCTTGGCATTGCCTTGTCTTAGGTTGGCACCAGCGCGTACTACTGACTGCTTGAGTAAATCTTGGCTTATTTCGCTCTCGAAGATACTTTTTGCCAAAGGTGTTTCGGCGGCTTTGCTGCCGGTACGTGTATAGGTGAGTGCTTTCATTGCTCTATCCCCTGCACACGTACTAACCCTTTTTTAGGACCAGGTATTGCACCCTTAACCCCAATAAGGTTCTTTTTAGCATCAACCAAGACAATTACGAGATTCTTTACTGTGACAGTGTCTCCACCCATACGCCCAGCCATTTTTTGGCCTTTGAAGACGTGCTGTGGATAGCCAGCGCCAATTGAGCCAGGAGCTCGATAGTTGTGACTACCATGTGTTTTTGGCCCGCGAGCGAAGTTATGACGCTTGATAGTACCTGCGAAACCTTTACCCTTGCTTACGCCTTCTACCTGCACCATATCACCAATACTGAATACGTCTGCAGCTATAATATCGCCTACGGTAAATGCTGTGGCGGCTTCTGTATCGGCCTCAACATTTGTAGATTTGGTACGGAACTCTACTAAGTGTCGGCTAGTAGCCTTGGCTTTCTTCATATGCCCAGCTTGTGGCTTGGCAATTTTTTTTGCGGTACCAAAACCTAACTGTACTGCTTGATAGCCGTCAGTTGATTCGTCTTTGAGCTGGGTCACCACACAAGGGCCAGCTTCAAGTAAGGTAACTGAATTCAATCGTCCTTTTTCGTCGAACAATTGTGTCATACCTAGTTTGGTTGCAAGTAATGCTTTCATAAGATTTTATAGTGAAAGAAAAAATAATATCTGGGTAAATGCTTGGTTTCTATCGGTTCAGAACCGAAAGACCTAAGAATTTCCCAGTCAAATTAACATGTGAATTTATGTTTGGAGAACTTACGTGCACGTATTAAAGTAAGTCGCTACATAGTGTATCAGATGACCAACAGTAGTGTCAACTGCTTTTTTTGATTTGAAATGTCACCCTAAAAGAATATAGTAATTCCAAGGCCGTACAATCCTAGTAATGCGCCCACGACCAATAGTGCGTACTCTATCTTGCGGTTCATGCGTAATACTTCTATTTTAGAGAGACCAAAGCCTACGATTACTCCTATAGGAAGCCACCTGTGTCCTCCCCAGCTTAGCCAAACTGTACCGAGTAGTAAGTATAATGCCGCTTTTATTAAGAATGCTATGTCTGATTCGTAGAATCGTTTGGGGGTTGATTTATTGGTCATTACTACCTATTGAAGCATAAATATTTTAACTGGTCTAGTTAGGTATGCTATGAAAAAATCCTACCCCAGCGAATGCCAGGATAGGATATTGGTGATTGAGAATTCTCCCAGCACAGATACAAGCCTTTTGGGCCGGTGCTTACTACCGTATCTGTGCTGGGAGTCTGGCTTCGCTGCCACATGTTGCCGCACCAAGAAAGCGAGGAGGCACCTTATTGATGGGGCTAGGGCGCTGATACCAGAACTTAAGATTTTGGAGTGTGCGTTCTCAGCAAGCATTATATACCTGTTGGAGAATAAGAGCTACGCACTAACCAAGCAGTATTGTAACAAAGATCAGTACATATGTCTATACATACTAAAAGACACCTTGTGCAGGTGTCTTTTAGACTACAAGTAACGAGTGTTACTTGATAATATTCATACCACCAATTACTGGTAGTGGCTCTTTCTTGTTGTTGACCACATTGACGATGCCAATGATAGCAAGCACGAAGAATCCAATCTGTACTACCCAGATAAGCATTGAGAGAAGAGCTAAGAAACCGAGACCACCAATAAGGGCCATAAAGCTAATTACCCACATAAGCACCATAGCGGCTACTTCTAATATAAATAGAGTTACGCCTTGTTTGGCATGGTACTGAGCAAACTCAGAGTCTTTTGCTGCAAGGAGTGGAATCAAGCAAAGGATTCCTAAATAAGCGAGCACTCCCATAAGTGTGTCAT
>CAYNHH010000030.1:0-1945 GCA_964397085.1 uncultured Candidatus Saccharibacteria bacterium | reverse complement strand
AGTGGAATCAAGCAAAGGATTCCTAAATAAGCGAGCACTCCCATAAGTGTGTCATTACTATTATCAGCACTTTTAGTTTGTGTCTTTTGATCTGCTACAACTGGTTTCTTATCTTCAGGCATTTGGACTCCTTTTCTTAATTTATTCATTCTACTTACTTGCATTGTAGTATATTTAGATTACTTCTGGCAATAGCTTATGGTTATTTTTTAGTATTTCTTGACATTTATAATTGATATAGACTACTATTATCAGACCACAGTACTTGTGGTGTACCCATTCATACACCTCAGAGGAGAAAAGGTGTCAATATTGTCCCAAGATGCGCCCGGTCTACAAACCGAGCTCATCGTGATAGATGTCGTCAAGACCACTGCAGCACTACCTGGTACTCGAAAGAAGCCAAGTGCTGTGATGATCTTGAGGATTCCCAGATGTCCACGTACCAAGGAAAGTTTTGGTAACCATGCCGGAACCGTCTCTTTCCTTGAAACACTTGGAGTGATCGAAAAAGCTGTCTGTATCAGTCCTGATGCAGTTGCAGTTTGGCCGAGTCCGAGTGAAGAGCTTGATGCTGAGATCGAGGAGGCCATCATCAAGCATGTAGCGGCTTGCCGCATGATTCCTTCTGACGGCTACGTCAGCAAGTTTCCCCACAAGAACACCAGGCTTGCAAAAGCACTTATCACTGACTTCGGTCTCGCGCGTAAGCGCAAGTGATAGCAAGTGAAGGCTAAATAGGCCTTCAAGGTGCTGAAAAGATGTCTGAGGAGACAGAGGAGAAAACCTGGTTACTATCGGGGGGAAAGTAACCGCCTGGCCCCGTCCCAACATTGCGTTGGGACGGGGCGTTTTTTATTTAAATAGTTTTTCCATATGATATTATCCTTGCCAAGACTAATGAATTACGTTATAGTACTTATTCATTGTGTCGTCCCCCTAGGTAGAAAGGCGCACATTGCACCCTTTTTCGAGTGATCCTGATCTTGGCAAGTTGATACTGACAACTTCGCGGCTCAGCCACGAAGAGTATCGAATGATGAACCAGAGAATCGATGTCACCTCCGGATTGCGCCGCGCAATAGACATCGACTCACAGGCTGAGCTCACTTGGCCGGATAAGCCCTGTAGAATCACGGTGGTCTCACCCCGTATTGTGCGATTGTTGCATCGTACATTGAGAGTAACTCAGACTTTTCCTGTAGATATCAGTATTACTGAATATTTGCCTCCAGTTTGCAGTCAACAAGAGCTGACAGAAAGAGTTAATCAATATCTACGTCTTCCCAATCTCCCTTCGTTCTTGCGTGAGATTCGCGATGAGCTGAGTGAAGTTAAGAATGAAGATCCGTATAAGAGCTGTGAGAGACTCTTTTGTGCTGGTCTAGACGAGCGCTATATCTTGGAACGCATATAACAACTACCCTTAGAGAATTCTAAGGGTTTTTTATATCTGAACTATTTCCCCTGTGAGCTTGTCGCGAAAGTAATTGTCATGACTTACATACAATATTGCACCACTGTAGTTAACAAGGGCCTTTTCTAACTCTTCTATTGAAGGTAGGTCGAGGTGATTGGTTGGCTCATCAAGAATTAATAGATTGGGTTCACTACACAGCATTTTTATTAGTTGAAAACGAGCTTTTTGACCACCGCTAAGGTTATTTAGGGTCAACTTGAGATCCCGCTCTGGCTCAAACAAGTACTGATGTGCGAGTCCCATTATTTTTTCTTGATTGATACTTTGATCTGCCTCATGATACACAAGCTCGATTGCCTCAGCTAGTGTTGCCTTGAGAAGCTCTGGGTCTATTTCTTGCTCATAATAGCCTACCTTGAGAGCTGGAAAGGTCTCTATATAGCCCTCGTAGCTTTGGCATTTTAGCTCTTGGCCAGCGGCATAATTAAGAATTGCCCGTACAAGAGTAGACTTACCAGCACCATT
>CAYNHH010000029.1:0-10223 GCA_964397085.1 uncultured Candidatus Saccharibacteria bacterium | reverse complement strand
TTGACACTATTTATGCCGAAGGCCAACGTCGCTACGTTGAGTCTCTCAGTGCCTATGCTCGTCAGTTCCTGGGTCTTATGGAAAAGCCTGATGTTGATCAAATAGATGGCCTAAGCCCTGCAATCTCAATTGATCAAAAATCGTCAAGCCGCAACCCGCGCTCTACTGTTGCAACTGTTACGGAGATATACGATTACTTACGACTTCTTTTTGCGCGCATTGGCATACCGCATGACCCTAATACCGGTGAAGTATTAACTAAGCAAACTCCTCAGCAAATTGTTGATCTTATAAAGCAATACCCCAAAGATACCAAAATAGTTATCTTGGCACCAGTCGTAAAAGACAAAAAAGGTGAACACATTCATTTGCTTGAAGAAGCCCAAAAAGCTGGCTACACCCGTGTACGACTTGATGGCAAGCTTATGGAAATCGATGAAGTCCCTGCACTAGACAAGCAAAAGAAACACACTATCGAGATAGCTATTGACCGTATTAGCGTTGATTCAGAGAACCCCCAGCGACTCGTAGAGTCAGTCGAGGCAGCATTGCATCTTGGTGAAGGTGTTATTAACGTAGTGAATTTTGAAACTAACGAAGAACAATTGTTTTCAGAACACTACACTACAGCAAACTCAAAGTTTGCTTTGCCAGAAATTGAGCCAAGAATTTTTAGCTTTAACAGTCCACACGGTGCCTGCACGAAGTGTATGGGCCTAGGATCATTACTTATAGTCGACCCTGAATTGATCGTTCCAAATAAGGGCTTGAGTATACTCGAAGGTGCAATTAGGCCATGGAGTCGCACTACCCAGCGTATGAGTTGGTACACTAAGCTACTAGAGTCAATTGCCAAGGCTCATAAGTTTAGTTTGAATAGTCCATTTAGTAAGCTCTCAGAAAAAGATCTAAAGATTTTGTATTACGGTACGGGCGATGAAGAAATTGGCGTACCCGGCCCGGGTGGCAGAATCTATAAGACAAAGTTCGAGGGTGTAATACCTAATCTTGAACGCCGGTATCGTGAAACAGATAGCGACTTTGTAAAACGCGAAATCGAAAAATACATGACCACTCAAATTTGTGAGAGTTGTAATGGACAGCGACTTAAGCCAGAAGTTTTGGCCATTACCGTGCATGGCAACTCTATCGCTGACGTCACAGAGCTCACCGTAGAGCAAGCTGTTGGATATTTTGGTGACCTTAAGCTTGAAGGTCAAGAAAAGATAATTGCTGAGCAGATATTAAAAGAAATAAATGCTCGTCTCAAGTTTTTAAATAATGTTGGTCTCAGCTATCTTGCGCTTAATCGTAGTGCCACAACCCTGGCCGGTGGTGAGGCCCAACGTATTCGACTAGCTACCCAAATTGGCTCTAGTCTTATGGGTGTACTGTATATTCTAGACGAACCATCGATTGGCTTGCACCAACGAGACAATGATAGATTAATAGAGACCCTCAATACTCTTCGTGATCTTGGCAATACTGTGATTGTAGTAGAGCACGATGAAGACACGATACGTGCTGCCGACTACGTAGTAGACATTGGTCCGCTAGCTGGTGAAAATGGTGGTAAAGTCGTTGCTGCCGGAACACCTGCAGAAGTTGAAAAAGTAGCCGACTCTCTCACTGGCCAGTATTTAAGTGGCCGAAAATCAATTGAAGTACCAAAGAAACGTCGCAAGCCTGACGGAAGGTATCTAGAGATAGTTGGAGCGACTGAACATAATCTTAAAAACGTAACAGTAAAAATTCCCTTAGGAATAATGACGGTGGTGAGTGGAGTATCTGGTAGTGGAAAGTCTAGTCTTATTAATGACATCTTGGCGCGCAAGCTTAGTCAAGAATATCACCGCAGCCAAGAGCCAGCTGGAAAATTCAAAGAAATTCTTGGTGTAGATCATCTAGACAAAGTAATTGATATTGATCAAAGTCCAATTGGACGAACTCCGCGAAGCAATACTGCTACCTATACAGGGGCATTTGGGGACATCCGTGATTTGTTTGCAATGGTTCCAGAGGCAAAAATTCGAGGCTACAGCTCAGGACGCTTCAGCTTTAATGTGAAGGGTGGCCGGTGTGAGACTTGTAAAGGTGACGGCATTATCAAAATCGAAATGCATTTTCTACCCGATGTTTATGTGACTTGTGAGACTTGCAATGGTAAGCGCTACAATCGAGAGGCGCTCGAAATAGTCTATAAAGGCAAGAATATCTCAGATGTACTTGAGATGACAGTTGAAAAAGCTTGCGAATTTTTTGCAAACATTCCATCTATATCACGTAAGCTCGAAACCTTACGAAGCGTAGGTCTTGGCTATATTAAGCTAGGCCAGCCAGCCACAACACTTTCTGGTGGTGAAGCTCAGCGTATTAAGCTAGCTTCTGAATTAAGCCGACGAGCTACTGGTAGGACTTTATATATCCTTGATGAACCAACTACCGGCTTGCATTTTGAAGACGTGAGAAAACTATTAGAAGTGTTGCAAGCACTTGTATCAATGGGTAATAGCGTACTAATCATTGAGCACAATCTTGATGTAATAAAGTCTGCTGATTGGGTGATAGATCTTGGTCCAGAAGGTGGTAGTGGGGGCGGAACAATCGTTGGGGAAGGCACACCAGAAGCTATTGCAAAGATTGCCAAAAGCCATACCGGTACTTATCTTAAAAGACTCCTAAAATAAAAAATCCCAGTATTGGGTTTTATAAATAATTTCTGCGGAGTCCTAGGCACTAGATGTAAGTGCCTAGGAAACTCCGATTTTTTGAGGTTGCACGGGCTTGCCTCCTATTGCCGTTAGCCGGCTACTTGATGTAGGTGTGGCGGCGGTGGGATGATCCACTGCTGGAATTCCTGTGCGTGTTCACCAAGCTCGGCAATCTCATCATTGTCGAGCTTCCAAGTGGTACGCAGACCGTCAACCAAATCACGTGCTACTTTGATTTGGTCGAGTTGATCTACAGACCCTTGGGCTAGTGATTCGATTTGCTCCCAGACTTTGAGTAGTCGCAGGATATCGGTCACGAGCTGTGACTCATTCTCTTCTGAAGAATGAGCATGCACCAGAGCCTCCGAAAAGTTCATTTTCACCTCCCCGGGGTGGGTAGTAGGTACGGTAATCACCTTCATTGTACAACCCATACTCAATAAGTCAAGGTATTCATGTATAATACAATCATGAATAAATTGCTAAAAGTAAAAATAGCTAAACTACCAAGTACACCAGGGGTCTATTTCTTCCTGGATAAAAACGGAGGAATTATCTACATAGGCAAGGCTTCGATGCTCAAAAGACGCGTGAGCTCGTATTTCCAAAAAACTCATACTGATTATAAGACTCCATTGCTAGTTAATAATATTTCAGATCTCAAATGGATAGAAGCGAGCTCAGAAATAGAGGCGTTATTTTTAGAAGCCGAGTTTATAAAGCGACACAAGCCACTCTATAATGTTGATCTAAAAGATGATAAGAACTTTATATATATCAAGGTCACCACAAAAGAGGATTTCCCAAGAGTGACAATAGTACGACGGCCAGGCGATGATAAAGCACGATACTTTGGACCATTCGTTGCTGGGTATCAAGTGCGGCAAGCACTTCGATACTTACGAAGAATATTTCCATACTTTTCAAAACCCCTCTCGTCTTATTCAAGCAAACTTGAATACCAAATTGGTGTTGTACCACCACCAGATATATCGAAGACCGAATACCGCAGCAATATACGAAAACTGATGTTAATTTTTGAAGGGAAAAGTGAGTACTTGGTGAATCAGCTTGAAAAAGATATGAACAAGCTAGCCAAAGCCAAGCAATACGAGGCTGCCGCGGTGTTGCGGAACCAATATCTGGCCCTCAAAGGTCTTTCAACCAAGATAGTATTTGGTAAAGATGAAACCTTTGACATTTCTCTCGATAAGGCAATGGCTGATCTAACGCACACATTAGGGCTAAAAAAAATTCCCAAGCGTATTGAATGCTATGATATTTCAAACTTTGCCGGCGGGGATGCGGTGAGTAGTATGATTGTCTTTACTAATGGGCTACCAGACCAAAAAGAATATCGACATTTTAAAATGACAACCCCAGGGCCAAATGATTTTGCAATGATGCACGAGACCTTAGTTAGAAGGTTTGCTGCCCGCAACACAAGCTGGTCAAGACCGGATCTCATTATTATTGACGGTGGTAAGGGTCAGCTAAGTTCGGCGCTTACAGCCCTTCAAGAATCAAATGTAGACATACCTACAGTAGGCTTGGCAAAACGATATGAAACCATTATTGCGCAAACTAGCCAACAACCTGCTGAGTATACCAGCTACAATTTTGACGACAGGCTACCAGTATTACATCTCATTCAGCGTATTAGGGATGAGGCGCATAGGTTCGCGGTGAGTTATCATATTGTAGTGCGCAAGAAACGTACTCACAGCTCTGAGTTAGATAGTATTGTAGGAGTAGGACCTATTGTGAGGAAAAAATTGATTAAAGCTTTTGGAAGTGTGCGTGGTGTAAAACTGGCGAGCAAAGAAGATTTAGATCTAGTAGTAGGCCCTGTAAAAGCGGCGGCAATTGTTGAGGCTCTCGGTACAAAAGATAACTAACCATCTTTTCTTATTCGTTGTTTTCTGGTAAAATAGGCGAGTGTTACAAAGATTTTTTTGGAGCTGGCTAGCGAATGTCATTGGTTTATTTGCGGCAGCATGGATATTTACTAGTGTAGATTATGGCGATCGCCTGATAGTCTTACTTATTGCTAGTTTGATATTTGGGCTAGTGAACGCACTTGTTCGGCCCTTCATTATTATTCTTAGCTTACCAGCAATAGAATTAACACTTGGGTTTTTTACTCTAGTAGTTAATGCGCTGATGCTTTGGATAACCAGCCTACTTTATCCGGCCTTCCAGCTTCACTCATGGCAAGCTGCAGTTGGAGCAGTAATTATTGTCTGGCTAGTAAATTATATATTTGAATTATTGATTCTCAAGGAGAAAACTTCATGAAAAACATCTTATCAATTGTGACCGTTATTTCGAGCGTCATGCTTATAATTTCGGTACTCTTACAAAATCAAGGTAGTGGTCTGGGCTCTGCATTTGGTGGCGAATCGAGCTTTTATCGCACCAAGCGAGGAGCTGAACAGGCACTATTTATTGCAACAATTGTACTTGCGGTAATATTTGTGTCTTGCCTTATAGGCTTACTACTTGTGTGATAGGGGTAAATGGCTTCTTACTTTCAATTTCAACTCAATAGAAATAGCCGTCGTCTACGCCGGAGTATTCATATATGGAGAATGTGGCTGCTCAATTACTCAGAACGTCATATCTATGGCGGTTGGCAAAAACTTGGGGTATCCCGTTGGGTTTTTGTTGCCTGGGTACTAGTTGTAACCATCAGTTTATTAGGTTTTTGGCAACAGAATAACGCAATAAATGCACGGTACCTCACACAGGCACCCGCGAGTGGCGGTACCTATACAGAGGCACTGGCAGGAACGGTCAAAGGGGTAAATCCAATATTTCCTGACAACTCAGCAACAACAGATGTGTCGGCTGTAGTGTTTAGCGGTCTAACCAAAGTTGGAAGCGATAGAAAAATAGTTGGCGACATTGCAACTAGCTGGGAGGTAAGCGCTGATAAAAAGACATACTTATTCCACCTCCAAAAAGGTGTCAAATGGCAGGATGGCACAAAACTGACTGCCGAGGACGTTGCATTCACAATTAATAGAATTCAAAATCCGGATACGCGCAGCCCACTTTCAGGAAACTGGAGCGGCGTAAAATATGAAGTACTTGACCCATCAACTATTCAGTTGAACTTACCCAATAGCTATGCTTCATTTTTGTTCAATACGACTGTTGGAATATTGCCCAAACATTTACTTGATAAGGTTAAACCCTCACTGTTAAAAACCTATGAGTTTAATCAGCGGCCGGTTGGCAGCGGGCCATTTATGCTTCGCGAGATAAAAGATGGTCAGGATGAACTGGTACTTGATAGATACCAAGATTATTTTGCCGGCACTCCACTAATAGAGCAAATTAGGTTTGTTCAATATTCAAATAGTAATGATTTTCTGGATGGCTACCTAAAAAAACAAGTTAATGGTTTTGTAATAACCAAGCCAGAAATTGCAAAACAAGCAAAGCAGATTGATGATTTGACAATACATAATCTCAACTTACCTGCCTATGGTGCACTATTTTTCAACCTACGTGCACCAGCCGTGAGCGATGTGCGATTAAGACAGGCTCTAGCGCTTGCGACAGATAAGAGTAGCATCATTACTGACGAGCTCGATGGACGTGGAACAAAAATAAGCTACCCAATCCTAGCTGGTTATTCAGGATTTGATAGTACAGTACCTCGCTATGACTTTAATGAGCAAAAAGCTAAAGAGCTGATTGCTCAAATTAATCCAGAACAACTAAAGAATACACGCTTAAGAATAGTAACCGTGAGAGGCTCAGTCTATGAAGAAATAGCAGATTCTGTAAAACAGATGTGGGCAAGCGTAGGAGTAAATTCAGATGTAACAGCAGTGTCACTCGATGAGCTACAACAGAACTTCATACGTCCTAGAAATTACGACGTTTTGTTATATGGTCAAAGTCTTGGTATTGACTCTGATGTATATTCCTACTGGCATTCTTCCCAAGCTGCTGATCCGGGATCAAATCTGAGCCAGTATGCCAACACTGAAGCTGATAAGTTCTTGGAGACGGGCCGAACTGCAAAAGATGCCGCATATAAAAATAGTCGATACTCAGCATTTTTACAACTCTGGGCAAAAGATGTACCTGCGATAATACTCTACACGCCTTTTTACAACTATGCCCAGAATAAAGCCGTAGGTGGTTTGAGTGCAAACAAACTTGTAGAACCAAGCGATAGGTTCTTAGATATTCAGAAATGGTATGTGCAGACTCGTGAAGCAACCAAGGCTAGTCAGCACGAATAGATTGCCTTGAGATATATTACCTGCCTGTAGTAGAATGATTACTACTTAAATGAATTAAGCGGATGTGGTGAAATTGGTAGACACGCTAGCTTCAGAAGCTAGTGGGGGCAACCCCTTGGAGGTTCAAGTCCTCTCGTCCGCACCAGTAACTAACACCCTAGTACTCTAGGATGTTAGTTACTGTGTCTAGAATGGTGGACTTGAAACATAAAGGTTAGTCTGACTTCGCCACATTGGCGAAATTCAGGCGCTGTCCTCTCATCCGCACCAAAGAAATTATATTGATCGGGTGCTAGGGTTTTGTATAAAAGAAATTATATCCTGCATCTCTGCTTCTATCCCATGTATAGCTAGGGGTCAAAAAACACCAGAATTGTTTATAACAATTTACTCCCGCTATTTGGTTTTCAAAGGTCAGACTAGTAGAGTGCTCGGCATTATTCGCGGTGCGAGTCAGTGTGGCACCCGCCGGTATTCCCCCGGTTGGACGTAAGCAGAAAGTTTGGCCAACAGGTACAGCGAATGAATATCTACCCTCGCCGTCTGTAGTGACGATCCTGTCTGCGCTACAAGTAGCAATAGTTACGTTTGCAAGTGCTACGTCATTGAGTGTTACACGACCATTTATGACTACATTATAGCTTCCTGAAGTTACGCCAAAAGGTCTAGCTGGTGGAGTTGGCGGTGTTGCAATTGTAATTGCTACTACTGACCCTACTTGGTCTTCTGCAGCTGCCGGAACATTTGCGCCTTTTATCCAGCAGTGGTAACTGGCATTCCATGGCTGGGTACCACGACGGGCAAATGTATTATTGAAAGCCATCTCTTGTACGTCTCCCGGTGCAAGATAGGCTTGTGGATATTGTGCGGCAAGTTCTGGTCCAACCGCGCCTTTCCAGGTTCCTACGTCGTATTGGTACTTGCCCGTATGTCCACTAGGCCCTATTCGGTCATATCTTCCTCCAGATTCACAAAAACCAATTCTATCTCTCCAATAATCTGGATTATCTTTAAATACCGTGACACCACCAGCAAAAGTATTATAGATAATAATAACGCCAACAAGAACAAAGGCGAGGATGAGTACTCCAGCCAAGAGCCGATTTTGCGGGATACTTTTGAGAGACTTTTTACTTGTACGTGTTTTTTTCTTTGTCATACTGCTTATTGTTACCTTACTATCATCAAGTGTTTTGGTCAAGTCTACTTTACATAGTACCCTCAAAATTGTTATGCTATATAGATGAAACCCCTCATTCATGACCTATCTAGCCAACTTAGTGGTGAAGTAACTACTTCAGAACAAGCTAGAGACTTCTTTTCTACTGACGGAAGTATTTTTAAGGTCAAACCACAGATTATTATTTATCCCCGCAATGAGACTGATGTAGTAAATACCGTAAAATACTTAAATTGGAAAACCCAAGAAGGAACCAAGGTGGCAATTACAGCGCGAGGAAAGGGTACCGACCAAGGTGGTGGCGCTCTCGGAGATGGCGCCGTGTTGGTGTTTCCAGCCCATATGAAGGGCCTAAAGGATATCACTACTACCACAGTTACTGTCGAGCCAGGTATGATTTACTCCCACCTGCAAGGAATACTACAAAGCCATTGGCGCTTTTTACCACCTTATCCGGCAAGTATAGACTTTTGTACTGTTGGTGGAGCTGTAGCGAACAATGCAGCTGGAGAAAAAACAATTAAATACGGAGCTACGCGCAATTGGGTGAAGAGTCTAAAGGTTGTATTGAGTAATGGCGACGTAATTGTCACAGGCCGTCTAAATAAAAAAGAACTTAAAAAGAAAAAATCCCAAGCTGACTTTGAAGGCCATCTGTATCGTGAAGTAGATAAATTGCTGATGGATCACAAAGAAACGCTTCACAACTCTAAGCTTACCGTTAGCAAGAACTCAGCTGGCTATGACCTGTGGGATGTGCGAGGCAGTGACGGCTCATTTGATCTAAGTCAACTTATTATCGGGTCGCAGGGTACACTCGGAATTGTTACCGAAATTACCTTTCACACAGCACCATACAATCCCCAGACCAACCTACTAGTGGGGCATTTTGATGACCTTAAAAAAGCCGAGGATGCAGTACGGAAAATACTTCCACTTGACCCAAGTGCTGTTGAGATGGTGGATTACCACACGCTAGATTTTATGCGTGAGAATAAGCCAGAAATGTTACACGGTATAGACATAGAAGATTTACCACAACTAATCTTGCTTGTTGAGTTTGATGATCATAAACCAAAAGATCGTAACAAAAAAGCTAAAAAAGCTCATAAGATACTCTCAGAATTTACCAAAATAGTGCGTACTGCCGATACTCTAAATGAGCAGACTGAGTTGTGGCGCATTCGCCGGGGAGCTGCAGCAGTAATCTGGACTCAGCCGGGTGCCAAAAAGGCCTTACCAATCATTGAAGATGGCGTGGTGCCTGTTGAAAATCTCACAGAATACCTTGATAGCGCATACGGTTTGTTTAAGAAATACGGCATCAAAATTGCTACCTGGGGTCACGCGGGTAACGGCAATATGCATATGCAACCATTTCTTGACCTCAGCAATATGCGTGATAGAGCGAAGATTTTTGAGCTGACAGATGATTACTACAAAATGGTGATCAAATACCACGGTAGTACTACTGCAGAACATAACGACGGTATTATGCGTGGACCTTACCTAAAAGAAATGTTTGGTGCGAAAATATATTCACTTTTTGAAGAGATAAAGACTATGTTTGATCCTCTGCATATTCTCAATCCAGGGGTAAAATTAGGGGTCTCAAAAGAAGATGCTATGGTTAAGATGCGTAAAGAATACTCTATGGATCAACTGTACGAGCATCTTCCATCTACCTACAACCACTAATCATCATGTCTATCAATAAAAAACTTGCTAAGGCTACACTCGTTATATTACTTATTGGTTCTGTACTGCTTGCATTGTATGGCAACAACATAGGTATACTTGGTGTTGGAATTTTATTACTCATCTACTCAGTATGGGGATTTATTTCGGCTCAAGGAATTTGGGATAATTATAAGAAGTATTACAAAAAAATCCCTAAGAAAAAGCAGAATATATGGAATGAACCAAAAGATATTTATTTTGTAATAAATCGTTATATATTCATTCCGTTTGGCTTTGCAGTAGGGTCATTACTTGTATACATATACTGGTTACTAAAGTAGTACTCAAAACAGCATGATTATGTTACAATAAGCGCTGTTATTTCTCAAA
>CAYNHH010000028.1:0-10792 GCA_964397085.1 uncultured Candidatus Saccharibacteria bacterium | reverse complement strand
ACTCGTAAGGCAAAGCTGGCTCTTAATGAAGGAGTGATTTCAGAAGGTCACGCCAGGACTTTGTTATCGCTCACTGACCCTGTACAACAAGATACATTTTTGGCATATATTATTAAGCACAATCTTACTGTACGACATGCCGAAACACTGGTACGTGAATTTAAAAGTGGAGTAGAAATTAAGCGTCAAAAGGTGAAACAAGCTGAAGCCCCTCAGGTGCAACTTACTAAAGATCTTGGAAAGTATTTGGGTACCAAAGTGAGTATATACAAGACAGCAAAGGGTGGAAAACTTCAAATAGAGTATTACTCAGACGAAGAGCTAGGGCGAATATATTCACAAATTTTAGGCAAAGAACCAACAGTCTAATCGACTACTCTATTCGTTAGGATACGTATGTCCGGTAATGAACTTTAGTGAGTTGATGGGTAATAATCGTAATACTGCAAACCCAGTAAGATTACCTTGAGGAAGTTGTCCCCATTCTCTTGAGTCAAAACTACCACCTGGGCTACGATTGTCGCCTGATACAAATAATTTGCCCTCTTCTACTACCTGATCGATATCACCTTGAGTAACATATTGTGGATCTACATAGTCTTCAATGAGTGCTAACCCGTCGGGGTGCTCTTTATTGTAAATAGTATAGACTCCGTTTTTGAGTGTAACTCTATCACCTGGCAAGCCTATAACTCGCTTAATAAAAAAGGTATCTGGTGCGTTGGGATATCGAAACACTACAACATCTCCTCTGTTGGCGGCAACATTTTTTTGTCCAAATAAATGACCTATATCAAAAAGTGTCAGAGGTATCTTAGAAATTATGAGATAATCGTTGTTGTGAAAGTCGGGCTCCATACTGCTTCCAGATACATAGAACGCTTGAAAAATGAAATTTTGAATGATGAGTACAATGCCAATTGTTACCCCGGCCCATATTAGCAGCTCTAACCAAAGACGATGTTTTTTCTCTGGAGGTTGGTCTAAAGAATCACTATTGTCGTCGGGTTGTTTGAGGCTTTCAATGTCTTTATTATATTGAAGATGATTTGAGGCGGCAGATTCGGCAACATTCTTCGCTGCAGCTTTTTCTGCATCACTTTGTGGCACGATTGCAGTACCTGGCTTGAGTAGTTGATCCTCAGAAAGTAGTATTTCTGATTGCTCTTCTTGAGGGTCTTGGTTTGGATCGTTCATTAGTAGTATTATACGCAGGTATGCCATGGTATCACAAGCGTATTAAACTCTAAAGATAATAAAATGTTGCTACAAAATTACGGTATAATAGTAGCTTATGAGTAAAGATAATTCATCTGGAGACAAAACTGGACGACATTCATTTAAGGATGAATCTGTAGGGTCTTTGCAGGATCAAGCAGTAAATACAGTGGCCCCAGAAAAAGCCCCAGAACAATCATCAACAATAATGGAATCAAATAAATTATCACAACCTAAGAAGAAAAAACGTTGGTGGCTGAGAGTATTGCTAGTCCTATTATTTATTGGATTGGCTGTAGCAGGATATTTTGGATACCGAACTTATAGATCGCTACACAATGTAATTCAGAAAAATACTGGTGTAGCTGCAGAGGGCCTCAAGACTGAAAATGTGGCGATAGAGAAGCTTAAGGGTGAAGGTGATGGAAGGGTGAATATCTTGCTTCTAGGGGTTGGTGACCAGGGTCACGCTGGTGAGCAGCTTAGTGATACTCTTATTGTTGCAAGTTACGACCCTAAGACCAAGGATGTGGCCATGTTGAGTATTCCGCGAGATTTGTATGTGAAAATTCCTGGCAATGGTTTTAGTAAGATCAATGGAGCACATGCCTTTGGTGAGCAAACCAAGAAGGGTGGTGGGCCTGAGCTTGCCAAGCAAACAGTCTCGCAAGTACTGGGTATACCCATTCATTACTATATACGAACGGATTTTACTGCTCTTAAGCAGGCCGTAGATACGGTAGGTGGAGTTGATTTGAACGTTACTGAATCACTTATAGACCCAGACTACCCGTGCGAGAGAAATGAAGGAAAAGTATGTGGGTATAGTATTCTAGCCGGGCAACAACATTTTAATGGTAGTGCGGCCCTGAAATATGTGCGTTGCAGAAAAGGTAACTGTGGTGATGATTATGGTAGAGCCAAACGCCAGCAAGATGTACTAGTTGCTCTTCGACAGAAGGCATCTAAGCTCAATATCCTTACCAATCCTGCTAAAATTACGGAGATTCTTGATATTGTTGGCGATAATGTACGTACAGATTTACAGCTTTGGGAGCTAGAGAGGTTGACCCAAGTAGCCCGTGAAACTGACCCGCTCAAGATAACGAATAAAGTATTGGATAACAGTACGACCAATCTAGTAAAGAATAGCCAAATAGGCGATGCAAGTGTGGTGATTCCCGCTGCTGGTATAGGCAATTATAGCGCAATCCAGGCTTTTGTACGTTCAATTTTTGTAGACGGGTATATAAAGCAGGAAGCCGCAACCTTGCAGGTAGAAAATGGCACAACAGTTGCAAACAAAGGCAAGCTGGTAACCGAGCTGTTAAAAAGTTATAATTATAACGTTATCTCAACCGTGCCGGCAGATGTAGCTACGTATAAGAAAACTCAAATTATCGACATGACTGAAGGTAAGAAGCCTTATACTATTCAGTATCTCGAAAAACGATTTGGAGTCAAAGCTAGTGTTCAGGCTCCAGTAGAAGGTACGCCACCACCGGCAGATATAAGAATAATTGTGGGGACAGACTATAAAACTTACTGATCAACTCAAACGAATAGATTTTCTTACGCACGATCAACGACTGATATTGTTTGCAAGTATTGGTACTACTTTGGCTGCGATTGCTTTGATGTATTATTCTACTTATCAATTACTCATCGTTCCTTTGGTAGTGGTACTCAATTATTTTGTACTTGCCAGTATCTTGGTAAGCAGAAAACGAGCTCATATTTTTGCCAAGCTTATTCGGCCAAGTCTTTGGCAACTTATCTTATATGGGTATATATTTACTATTCACGCAATTTTTTTAATACCAATCAGCTGGTTTGTTATTGTGAATATTCTGGTTGCTTTAGGATATGCAGCTTTACTTATGCAGGAAGTACGCGCTGAGCCAAGGGTACTTGTAGACAATATATTGAGTGTAATACTACTTATCTTCGGAATCAGTTTGGCGAGCTTGATGTTGGCATATTGGCATTGGCCTACGGTATTTGTAATGTTAGGAGTGTGGTTAGTGATGTTTTTTGTTGCCTTAAGTTGGCTGCTAGATTTTACTGAAAAACCTTATCTTATAGCGAGTATTTGGGGGCTTATATCAGTCGAGATATTTTGGATTACCAGTAGATGGATAAATTTGTATCATGTTCCGCAGACATCTCTTCTTCTGAGTCAATCAGCCTTAGTTTTGTCAGCACTTGCGTATGGGTTTGGTGGTTTGTATTATCATTATAAGAATAAGACATTGAAACGCAGTTTGTTATTTGAGTATATTAGTGTTACTGCAGTAGTGTTTGTTGCTTTGATGTTGCTTTCTAAGTGGGCGGTTGCAGTATAATTCAGTAATTTCTCAGAATAGTTTTGTACGATAAGAAAAGTTTATAACTAATTAATTAATACAATCAATGACAAAAAAATCTTCACAAATAGCTAGCCAACATAACCTACCTGAAAAGCCTATTAGACTACTCTCAGCTGGTGTAGTCGTGAGTATTATAGTGCTCGGATTGTGTGCCGGACTCGCAGGATCGTGGGGTTATCAATGGTTGGCTAGTCGTAACCCATCATCTAGAATTGGTATTACTCAAAGTAAGAATGTAGTAGTGAGTGAGCAGAATGCTACTATCGATATTGCCAAAAAAGTAGGTCCAAGTGTAGTGAGTATCACTACCTCTGCTACTGGGCGAGATGTGTTTGGGAGAAATTCACAGAGTGAAGGTGCTGGCACGGGAATAATTATTTCGGCTGATGGCTTGATACTTACTAACAAGCATGTTGTGAATGCTGGCACATCTTTTGCTATTGTCACTTCTGATGGTAAAGAGTATAAGAATGTAAAATTAGTCGCTAAAGATCCGGGAAATGATATTGCCTTTCTCAAGGTAGAGGGCGGGAGTGGTTTTACTCCTGCAGAGCTTGGTGATAGTAGCAAAATGGAGGTAGGATCATTCGTGGTAGCTATTGGTAATGCACTTGGGCAGTTTCAAAATACTGTTACCACAGGCGTGATATCTGGTAAGGGCAGACCAATCGTGGCCTCTGAGGGAAGTGGTGCAGAACAACTTCAGAATCTCTTTCAGACAGATGCTGCGATCAACCCCGGTAACTCTGGTGGTCCTCTAGTTAATATAGACGGTCAAGTGATAGGCATTAATACAGCCGTTGCTGGTCAAGGGAGTCAAAATTTAGGCTTTGCAATTCCAATTAATGAGGCTAAACGTGATATTGCTACAGTGTCTCAAGGTGGCAAGATTGTGCGCGCATATGTTGGTGTAAGTTACATACCGGTGACTCCAGAACTTGCTCAGGCAAACAATCTAGGTGTGAATTATGGTGCATATATAAGTGGT
Organism: uncultured Candidatus Saccharibacteria bacterium; assembly: GCA_964397085.1. Lineage (GTDB taxonomy): Bacteria > Patescibacteriota > Saccharimonadia > CAILAD01 > BJGX01 > CAILAD01. The sequence continues at coordinate 6,217 of CAYNHH010000028.1, read as the reverse complement.
GGCCAAAACGGTAGCGGTGTACAGTCTGGAAGCCCCGCTGCTAAAGCTGGCTTGAAAGACGGTGATATTATTCTTAAAGTCAATGATACTAAAATTGATTCAAGCCACAGCTTGTCGAGTTTGGTTAGTCAGTTTCAACCGGGCGATACAGTGACGCTTACAATATATCGGGACGGTAAAGAACAGCAAGTGAAAGTTACTCTTGCTGAAGCTCCACAGACTATTCAATAAAAAATCCTAAAGCTTTACTTTAGGAATGGTGTTTACTGAGATCGTTCAAGTTCAAAATCAAGATGAGCTAGGTCTGTAGTGAGAATTTCTTCAATCACCGTCTGCATTTGACTGAGCAAGAAGAACTGATGATGGTAACATTGCCAAACTTGGGGAGCCCCGTCTTTGCTGATATAGAGCTTTCGATTTGATTTTGGCCAATGATGGTTGTTTCTTTCAACTCCAATCCATAATACGTACTCATATTCACCACTTCTTTCAAGATCAACTTCCACTTCGTGGCCTTGGCTTTCAAGAAACGTTTTGGCTATTTCTATAGCGGCCATACTCTCGGGTAGATCGAGCTTCGTACCAGCAGGACTAGGAATTGCCAACGTGATAGCAAATTGGTGGCCCATCTTGTCTCCTTAGTGGATAGGTGCGGTCGAGGTTATTATACCTTTTTGAAGCCAAGAATTAAATATTCTTCAAGTATCGGCTTGAGCCCAGCACTCACTGCGAGCTTAGTGAGTGCTTCGTGTTGCCATGGGTCTGATTCGTGATACACTCGCGATCCAGATTTAATATGCTGGGGTAGCTGCGTGTAAAATCGTCTATACAAATCTAGCCCGTCGCCACTACCGCCAAAGAGAGCTACAGCAGGCTCCTTTTGTACCTCTGGTTTCATATTTGGAATATAATCTTTTGAGACATATGGCAGATTGGTCACGACCGTATCGAATACTCCATCTACTCCATCAAATATGTCGGCTGTTATAAATGATATTTTGTGATCACTACCCAAAATTGCCTTAGCATTTTTTTGGGCTACAGTAAGAGCCTCTGTAGATACTTCTGTAGCAGTAATTGTGAGGTCAGGGCGATGCTTGGCTATTGCGATAGCAATAGCACCGCTGCCGGTGCCAATATCGATAAGAGTCGAATTTTGTGAAGCATTTTTTATGGCTTGCTCAGCAATTAGCTCAGTCTCTACACGTGGGCTCAGCACTCTATTGTCTACATAGAAATTGATTCCATAGAACTCTAAGGTATTGGTGATATAACACACTGGTTCTCGATCAAGACGACGTGAAATATATGTATTGTATAGGGATATTTCATCATCTGATAGTATCTGATCATCATGGGCAATCAAGTATTCACGGTTTTTGCCAAGAATATGGGCTAGGAGTAGTTCGGCATCTAGTCTTGCTGATGGGATGCCAATTTCTATAAGTTGTGTCGTGGCCTTATTGAGAGTACTTTTAATGGTCATTGCATTAAATATTATTCTTGCGATTCGAGTGCGCTCTGCACTGCAGCGTCACGTAGGGCTTCAAAAATTCCATCTAGGTCACCATCCATTACTTTAGAAATATTATGAGTGGTATAGCCAATACGATGATCAGTAATACGATCTTGCGGGTAATTGTAGGTACGAATTTTCTCAGATCTATCACCAGTACCAATCTGTGAGCGACGGGTGTCGCCGAGTTTTTTGGCTTCTTCTTGTTCACGAATATCCAATAGGCGAGACCGCAATACTCCCATAGCTTTGAGTTTGTTTTTGAGTTGAGACTTCTCATCTTGGCAGGTTGCTACTACACCAGTGGGTAAGTGAGTAATACGTACTGCACTGTCAGTGGTGTTTACACTTTGACCACCATTACCACCACTTCTAAATACGTCAATTCTGAGATCATTAGGATTAATTTCAATATCTGATTCAACTGCCTCAGGCAGTACTGCAACCGTGGCAGTACTGGTGTGAATACGACCAGCACTCTCGGTAGCTGGAATGCGTTGTACACGATGTACACCACTTTCGTATTTGAGTAGTCCATAGGCATTCGCGCCATTTATAGCTACAATTACTTCCTTATATCCACCGCTAGTTCCTTGGCTTTCGCTGAGGAGTTCTAACTTGAGACCGTGAGTTTCGGCGTAACGTGAGTACATGCGCAGTAGATCAGCAGCAAATAAACTGGATTCGTCGCCACCAGCACCAGCACGGATTTCTATAATAGCGTTTTTGTGTTCATTGGGGTCTGTGGGTAGTAGGGCAATTTTTGCTTCTGATTCTAACCGAGCGAGCTTGGGTTCTAACTCTGTGACTGTCTCTTCAGCTAGATCTTTCATCTCAGGGTCATTAAGCATGGTTTGTGCTTCATTGAGATCGGCGGCTGTTTTTACCAGTTCTTTAAATAACTCAAGATTGGTATTCATTTCGCGTTGTCGAGTTACAAGCGCGGCACTTTTTTGGCTAGCGTAAACCTCCGGATCAGCGAGCTGGGCTTCAATGGCATTAAGTTCTTCTTGTAGTTGGTTGATTTTGGCTTGGTCAATCATGGCTTTGGTTTAACAAAAAAGCAATGCTTATAGTATACATTGCTTTTTTGATATCTGAAAAGTTATTTGTCTGTAGAGTCAGCAGCTGGTTTTGAATCTTTTTTGGCTTCGACGGTGTTTTTGTCAGAGATCTCAGCATCAGCTTGTAACATAGCTTTAGCTTCAGCTTTGGTAAGGGCTTTTTGGCCTTTTTTGACGAGATCATCTTTTTTAGAGTCGGCAGCTTTTTGCTTGGCCTTAAACCGGTCGATACGACCCTCGGTATCTACTAGCTTTTGTTTGCCAGTATAGAAAGGGTGACACTTTGAGCAGACGTCTACGTTCATTTCTGACACGGTAGACATACTATCAAAAGTGGTATTACAACCAAGGCAAGTAACCTTGGTTTTCATATATTCTGGGTGAATTCCGGTTTTCATAACTACACTATACTATCACATCAGGTAGGACTGGTCAATACCAGATGGTACTACTTTGCGGCTTCAGCTTTACCTATTTTGGCGCTTACTACGACTGCACGAGTCTCACCCATATCATCTGTTACTTGAGTTTCGTTAGTCTCACGATAGTAGCTCACTAGGTAGTGACTGAGTATTTCTTGTAAGTCCTTGAGCTTGAGACGTTCGTCATCGAGATCGGCACTGACTTTTTGGTAGTCTTTATCGTCTAGTAGGGCCTTTTTGGCCATTAGGCGTTTTTCTGATAGCTCTTTGATCTGTTCTGCGAGCACTCGGTATTCATCATTTTGCTCCATGACGTCTTTGAGTTGGTCACGTAACGTTTTGACATTATTCTGAGTTTCTCGCATTTCAGGCATCAGATTGTGAATGGCCTCAATGGTGGTCTTTTCTTCTTGTACCTCTGGTGACTTAGTATCTTCCATATTTTGTTTTCCCTCTTTACTTTAGACTATAATTTAGATAAGTATTATAGCAAATTCTGGGTAGTTGCTGATAGATTTTAGACAATTAAATGGTAAAGTAGTAGATATATAGGAGTATTTTTATGACAATGCCAATTGATCTTGTTCTTGTACGTCACGGTGAATCTGAGGGAAATGTAGCAGTTAAGGCTAGTGAGGGTGGTGATGACAGGCATTTTACTGAGGAATACCGCAATCGTCACAGTTCTTTGTGGCGCTTAACGGACAAGGGTATTAGACAGGCTCAAGCTGCAAGTGAATTTATCAAAAAATATATTGGCCCACAGTTTGACCGGCAGTATATGTCTCATTATTTGCGCGCACAGGAGACTGCTTACTGGCTTGACTTACCAAGCGCTCGCTGGCGAGAAGATATCTTTATACGTGAGCGAAATTGGGGAGAATTTGATAGAATACCTGCTAGTGAACGTGAAGCAGTGCATGCAGTATCTGCTAAAGAAAAAGATATCGATCCGTTTTATTGGTGTCCACCTAATGGTGAGTCTATAGCAGATGTGGTAATGCGCCTTAAATCAACTATTATTGATACTCTGCACCGTGAGTGTAGCGATAAGCGTGTGATCATAGTTTGTCACGGCGAGATTATGTGGGCCATGAGGTTTTTGCTTGAGGGGCTCACGGTAGAACAATATCACACGCTTGAGTCGCTCCATGATCCAGTTAATCGCATTCGTAACTGTCAAGTGTTGTGGTACACGCGTCGTAAAGAGTCTGGTGAGTTGTCAGAAAAACTTGTTCGCGCTACGAGTGTTTGCCCGTGGGACTCAGGTGTTAAGAAGCAGCTTACCACCAACTCTTATCCGGTTGAATACTCGCAAGGTAGGGGTAATGTTACGACTGAGCAGATTGGCGCGCTTCTTGAGCAATATCCACGGATTATCAATGATCCAGTCAAAGAGTGAATATAGATCACTGTACTATCTTAATTTGGTGCTATTATTGACATTATCTGATGCGAGCAGTATTATACTTAAGCATTTCTAGAGCGATCAACGCTACCGCACGAATCAACTGAGGAGAAAAAGTGCGAAGGATATATCCTGCTGAATGCAGAGTACAGATCATTAGTGTGCTTGCTAGTCACACTGCTGGCATTGCCTTTGTACGGCCTAGGGCAGAGTATGTAACGAAAGCCTCCTTTGGTATTGAAGATATCTACAATGGTGTGAATTTTCGTCGTCGAGTGATCCGTCGCGTACTTAGAGAGTTGCTGGATGAAGGGTTGGTAGAGACCACGCAATTAACTCGAAATTCAGCACAAGAAAGCACTTTGCAGATTCGCTACACCTTGAATCGTCGTAGAATTGACGAAATCTTGCCCTTCTTGCAGTATGCCGAGCCGCTGAAGAAGCAAGTTCGCGCAGACTGATTTACCGCCCCGAATGCTATGTTCGGGGTTTTTATATAGGTACTACGTCAAATTCACGTGTTATAATCTTGCGTAGCACCTCAAGTGAGAGGAAATCATGACTAATCTCCTCGATTTTCCCGAGAATAGGCTTCTATTTGAATTATTGAGTGAAGAAATGAATACTGCCTTCAATGTTCATGCTGGCACTAGAATCAATCAATATGCTTGGAGCTTACAGGAGATGAGAAGGATTTCTGGCCTGTCTCGTAGAAAGTTCAGAATGGCGTTTACTCAGCTGAAACAGAAAAACTATCTTATTGAGCTATATAGTGCAGAGAATACGCCTAGAGGGCTAGTCCATACTCTGAAATATAGTTTTAATGAAGAACTTCAGGAGCAACTTATGGATGAGTGGGGGTCTCTTCTTCAAGAGTATTGGCGGAAAAGACACGGCGAGTAGTGAAGTACATATCTAATGATCCCTAGAATACAGAGAATATCTAGGGATTTTTTATACGCGCATCTGGGCGTTGCGAGCAATTTGCATGATTGTGTCGAGATCGTCGGTGATGGTATAGAGACTCGTATCTTCTGGATCAATCGTTGTCATGTCTGGCGAGAGCATATCTGCTTGATGTACGCCCATGTCGATTGGTTCCCAAAACTTGGCACCGACGCAGATAATTGGTACTTTATGAATTTTACCTGTCTGTACAAGAGTAAGAATCTCGTAGAATTCATCAAGCGTACCGTAACCACCTGGGAAGTAAATATACAATCGAGCGGCAAAAGCTAGTGTAACTTTACGCGTAAAGAAATAGTGAAAGGGTACGGAGACTGTCTGGTAGGGATTGGCTGATTGTTCTTGGGGTAATTGAATATTTAGCCCTATAGAGTGCCCACCAGCCTCTTTGGCTCCTCGGTTGGCCGCTTCCATTATGCCTGGGCCACCACCCGTTAAGACTGTGTAATCGAGCTCTTTTACGAGTCGAGCGGCCAAGGCTCTTGCTTTGATATACTCGGGGTGATTCTCCTTAAATCTGGCTGAGCCAAAAAATGTTACTTTCTTAGGGTAGCGCTGAATGATACTGAGTCCTTGCGAAATTTCTTCGTTGATTAGACATACCCGCTGTGCATTCTCATCTGTTGTGCTTGCATCACATGAGTGCATTATCTCTTCTAAGGTGTGGGGCTTGATAGTACTATCCATATGTAATCTATTCTACTGGTTTTATTAGGGTTATGCTAGTTTTGTAATTGAGGCTACCTTTCTTGATTAGAATCTTGATAAAACTATTGACCTATAAGTAAAATTGTAGTATGGTAGTGGCAGTTCGTTTGTGATTATTTCCAAACGAGATAGT
>CAYNHH010000027.1:0-11748 GCA_964397085.1 uncultured Candidatus Saccharibacteria bacterium | reverse complement strand
GCGACTTCTGCAGCTACTCTCTCTGGCTCAGCGGCAGGTAAATCAATTTTATTAAGAACCGGAATAATAGTAAGGTTGGCCTCGAGCGCCAGATATACATTCGCAAGTGTCTGCGCCTGTATGCCTTGCGCTGCGTCTACAACCAAAATTGCGCCTTCACAAGCCATAAGACTACGACTAACCTCATAACTGAAATCTACGTGACCAGGTGTATCAATAAGATTGAGCTCGTGATTCTTCCAGCTCATGCGCACCGGCTGTAGCTTGATAGTAATGCCTTTTTCACGTTCGAGATCCATTTGGTCAAGCAGCTGAGCTTTCATGGCTCGTTTTTGGATTGTACCAGTGAGCTCGAGCATTCTATCAGCAAGGGTGCTCTTACCATGATCTATGTGGGCAATGATGCAAAAATTACGGATGTTTTGCACTACCTATTAACCCCCCGAAGGCCTTTAATAGGGTGGGTAATTTTTTTCAATATTTTGTCGGTTTCGTAGACTCTCAGTACCTTTGCAGCTATAAAGAATATCACAAGTCCACTTACAGAAATAAGAATAAACTTCGGTGCCATAGTCAAAAATCCAACATCACTTTTGTTGAGAGTAAATACTCGTGACACGAGCAGATACATCCAGGCTGACATAACTGCACTAGCGGCCACAAGCTTGAGAGCAGATTTGGCAATCGTGCCATACCCATAATTGCCAATCTTGAAGCGTAAGATAAACATTAGAAGAATTAGCTCATAGAATGTCGATATCGTCAGTGCCAAACCTAAGCCAGACACTCCATAACGTGAAGACAAAACAATACTCAGAACAATGTTGATGACTATTGAGCTCAGGCTGGTGAGCAGTGGCGTAAGTGTGTCTTCTATAGAATAATAGACTCGAGCAATCATAAAGAACATACTTGTAGCGATAATTGAGCCCGCTAGCCACCCTAGGGTATCGGCAGTGGCTTGATCGCCAAAACCAAAGAGAATTCTTACAATGTACCCTCTCATGATTATCGCGATTGCTGCAGACGGAATCACAAAAAACATTATTAACTGCATGTCTCGTACTATGGCTGAGGCCAAGCGGGCTTTATTGCCCGACTTGGCAGCTCTAATAAGACTAGGAAACACCGCCGTAGAGATGGCCATTCCAAATATCCCTAGAGGAACATTTTTAAGATTGTTTGCATAGTAGTATGACGTGAGACTACCAGTTACTAGATGGGAGCTAATTGCTGTTTGTACAACCCAATTCACTTGGTCTATCGCGAGATCGATAGACCTCGGGATCATGAGCTTGATTACCTTCCAAACGCCCGGGTGGAAGAGTCTAAAGCTCAGTCGATAATGGAAGTGCAGACCTATAATACCCAAGAATTGCACGAGAGCTTGCAAAGCCGCACCAAATACCACACCCCAAGCTACTCCATAGATGGGCTGCTGAGGAAAGAACTTACTAAATACTACTATACCAAGTATTATGCCGACATTATAAAATACACTAGCCATAGCAAAGAGCGTGAATCTATTGAATGACTGTTGAATGGCACCGAGTACGCTTGATACCGAGAATAAGAATGGCGTAATCAGCATTATTCTGGTGAGATTGATAGTGAGAGTGGCTCTATCGGCATCAAATCCTGGAGCTAGGAGGCTAACTAACTGTGGGGCAAAGATAAATGCTACAATACAAAGACTAATGGTGAGTAACGAGAAAATATTGAGTAGTGAGCTGGCCATTAGCCAGCCTTCGTCAGTTTTCTTCTTTTCTACATAGCCTATAAATACCGGAATAAATGATACTGCAAAAGCTCCAGATACGAGGATAGTGAATAATAAGTCAGGAATACGAAATGCTGCAGTATAGGCGTCGGTACTAGCAGATACGCCAAAGTTACTTGCGAGCAAGCGATCACGCACTAGGCCTAGAATCCTACTGAGTAGGTAGCTTAATGAAATTAAAAACGCCGCTGCTGAGAGCGCTCGTGTTTTATTTATCTTTGAGAGAATATTTTTCACTGCTTGGTATTATACCAGGTGTGGTGCTAGCTGATAAGACAATATAAACCGAAAGTCACTACGTAGACTAGGTAAGCGTAGTGACTCAGTTTTGAAAAGTATTTGAGATCAGTTACTTTTTGGGTGGTTTTTTGCTAGGATGCGGACGTTTTGTAGTAGCTGGGTGAGCCTTTGGTGGCACAGGCTTGCTAGCGTGGGTAGGTTGTTCTACCTGGGCTTTTTGTGCCAACTTGATAATGTGAGCATTGTACTTGCGGAAGATAAATCTGAGCAAGAAGAATACGATGAGTATCAGAGCAATAACAAGCAAGATAAGTTTGTAAGGAATTACCCAGAAAGCTACCGATGATTCCATAGGCACATTACCATTGCCGTACGTCAGCTTCATGTTGGCAGTATAGCGTCCAAACATCCACTTGGTAGAAAGTGTTTGCTGAAACTTACGGATACTTTGCGGCAAGATACTACGCGGTGAATCTTGCTGATTGCCTGGCTCACCATTCACTCTGAGGGTACTTGTAGTACGGCCAAACATATCCTTTACCTCTATAGTACCAGTTGGGCGTATATGAGTGTTGCCGTCGTTACGGATACGCTCTACAAAGCTAATAGGGCCAGTCTCAAAAAATGATGACTTTTCAAATGCCGGGGTGGCACTATAATACTCCACCAGCGAAGCTTTCTCAGTAATATTGCCAGATACTCTTAAGAGTACTAAAGAACCAAGGCTGGCCGAGATAGCCACGCCTGTCTCTTCTAGCTCTGGAGCTTGCCCAGTAAATCGAAATACTGCATAGTGACCACCTGGCTCAGCATCTGCTGGAATAGTAATAGGAAACTGCACTACCTTGCTTTGCTTGGGCGCCAAAATAAATGGCGGTGGTGCTTGTACCCAGCTTTGCAGAGAGTAGCTGGTCTCTTTGGTGTAATCAAAGATAATGTTAGGATCACCATTTTCACCTTTAGCACCGAAGTCGTTGACTTGATTTTTAATAAGAAGATTGCCGCTAGAGACATTAGTAAGCTTGATAGATGCAACTACTACTTCACCAGGATCGCCCTTCAGCTCAAGAACAGGTGGAGATATAGAAAGGGCTTGCCCAGCTTCAGCATGAGCAAGCGTAGGCAATAGTACCTGGGCTAGCAGAGTGATGAGCAGAAATATTCGAGTTAGGTATTGAATGATTTTATTCTGCATTTGTACATATTATATCGAACTCAAGCCTACAAAGATAGTTTTTTACAGGCTTTCTCTAGAAGGTTGCAGTACCGACGTACGTAAGAGTAGTAGTATATGAGCCAGGTGCTTGCAATGCAGGAATGTTGGCAATATACGAGACGGTGTAGAGACGGAAGGCATCAGCTGCACCCGCACTCGCAACACTTGTGGCCGTAGAGGCTACAAAAGCATAGCTATTGACGATGTTGTACTGGGCGGTAGGTGTACCAGAGCCTGCACCAGCAGGGTCTGAACCAATCGTTGGTACCGTATTGGCTCGTAGGTTGATACCGAACTGTGAAGTATTTTGCGTTGAGGCCGCTGCAGTACCACCAATAGCAGTAACTGTGTTAGCACCAGAGGTAAGCGTAGGACCGAAATACGTGATTGCATAGCCGGTGCCAGCATTGGTAGTGATACCTATTTGTGAGGTACCAGAGCCAGTACTACTAGAAGTAAGTGTGCCAAGAGCTACGCTAGAGCCGGTGGCGCCTGCACAACTTGATGAGGTGATACCAGACGTGCCAGTGCAGAAAGTGAGTGTCTCATCTACTGAGGCAGTCACGGTAATTGCGGTTGAAGTAGAAACAGCGATAACGCCCGTGTCTATAGGAGTTACCCATGCCGTATCTGAGTAAGTAGTCATGCGTAAGAAGAAGGTAGTGTTTGTTGTTGAAGGGTTGGTGACTGCTGTCCATGGCACAGATACTACACCAGATGGTGCAACGGCGTTGGTCTGAGTAATACGAAGCTTACCAGCAGTAGAAGTATTGTTGGTCCAGCCGGTGTTAGTACCAAGACCAGTGGTTACACCAGTGGTGGCAGAGCCTACACTTGTGAAGCCTGATGGAGTTGAACATGCACCAGATGCAGTCGTACAGGCTACAAGCTCAAGTGATTGCACTGCTGTAGCGGTAGGTAAAGCTGCGGTACTTAACGTGTAGGATGTAGAGGCAGAAGGTGTGGAGCTACCAAGAGTAACCTTACGTGAGGTAATTTGAGCAGCCTGGGTAGTAGTGGCGGATAAAAATGGCATGACTAGAATAGCCAAAGCCGACACTATTAGCGCTAGCTGGTTACTCTTTTGAATTATTTTACTGATACTATTTTTTAACACTGAAGTGTCTCCTGATATTATTTTTATGTTTTTTTTGCTAAATCGAATTTTTGTAATCCTTTTTACAATAGCATAAGTATTTTTACGATGTCAACAAAAAGCTCTTACTTATTTAATCTATTGGAGACTATCTTTACTTAATCTTGCCTAGAATGTGGCGGTAGCAACGTATGTCAACGTAGTAGTATATGAGCCAGGTGCTTGCAAAGCAGCGGCATTGGCTATGTATGAGGCAGTGTAAAGACGGAAGGCATCTGCTGCACCAACGCTAGCGATACTTGTAGCGGTTGAGGCTACGAAGGCGTAGCTGTTGACGATATTGTACTGGGTGGTAGGCGTACCGGAACCTGCACCAGCCACATTAGAGCCGATAGTTGGTACGGTATTAGCTCGTAAGTTGATGCCAAATTGTGAAGTGCCTACTGATGAAGCTGCTGCTGTTGCGCCAATTGCAGTAAAGGTGTTAGCGCCCGATGTCAGTGTAGGGCCAAAGTATGTTATAGAGTAGCCAGAACCAGCATTAGTAGTAATGCCAATTTGAGAGGTACCAGAGCCAGTAGTACTTGGGGTAACGGTACCTAGAGCTACACTGGAGCCGGTTGCGCCACTACAGCTAGAAGATGTAATACCTGAAGTACCGGTGCAGAAGGTCAATGACTCATCAACTGAGGCGGTTACTGTGATTGCGTTTGATGTAGAGACAGCAATCACACCGGCATCGAGTGGTGTAGTCCACGCAGCATCAGAATAGGTAGTCATACGTAAGAAGAAGGTTGTATTGGTGGCAGTTGGGTTGGTAATGCCTCCCCAACTCACCCCTACAGTACCTGATGGTGTGGTAGCATTTGCAGCATTTACTATTCGTAGACTACCGGCTGTAGCTGTGCTCACTGTCCAGCCAGAAGCTGCACCTAAGCCGGTTGGCTGTGCTACAAGAGTAGAAGAAGAGTTAACAAAGCCAGTAGGTGTAGTACAGGTACTCGATGCGGTGGTACAGGCAGTAAGACTTACTGACTTTACTGCAGTACCAGTGGTAGGTAGAGCAGCAGTACTAAGATCGTATTGTACACCCGTAGCTGCCCCGGTAGAGGTACTGAGAGTGACCTTACGTGAGGTAATCTGAGCAGCCTGAGTGGTGGCTGTAGATAAGAACGGCATTAGCATAATTGCCAAAGTAGATACAACAACTGCAAGTTGGTTGCTCTTTTGAATAAGTTTGTTGATACTATTTTTTAACACTGAAGTGTCTCCTGATATTTTTATGTTTTTGTGGACGAGTTTTTGTAATCCCTTTTACAATAGCATAAGCATTTTTACTCTGTCAACAGCATAGATCTACCTAATATGTACCTACTACCACTAGAGTCTGTTGGCCCGAATAACTACCACCAGGTGTCCCTACTGCAACATTTGCTATATATGAGGCAGTAAAATTGGTCTGGCCAGAAGTTTTGGGTGCAGAGGCTAGCGTGTCACCGGCCACGTACTTATAGAGATTGGCAGTGTTATAATTTGCCGCTGCCACACCATAACTAAAAGAGCTGCTAGGCACCTGTACCGGCGCTGCACCAAAGGTAGTTGGTGATGTATTTGCCGCCAAGTTCATGCCAAACTGCTCAGTACCAGCCGCAGAAGCTGTGGGTGATGCAAGATTTGTAAGTGTGTGTCCTCCATTGGACGGTGGATTGCCAATAACTTGTACTATATATCCATAGCTTGTGTAGTTTAAGACACTAAAGGTAGCAGTGCCCGTGGCAGTTGATCCGGTAGTGAGAGCACCTAGACTAACTGAAGATGTATTGACCACAAATGTCAGGCTTGGGTCGTCAGTGGTAGTATAGCCAGACTGTGTCTTATATAGAGTACCCTCGGCATCACCTACCCCCACTGCGCCAACACTGTCAAAAGACTGGTAGTTGGCAGAAGATGAGTCGATGACCCCACCCGCGCCCAAAAAGTCTTCCTGTACCTGAAAGTTAGTAGAGTTTGCGGCGTTAAGTGCCGTAGGATACAAGACTTGTAATGAGAGTACTGCAATTGCAGAAATAGTTTTGTACACGAAAAATTTGTGCTTTTTATACATCTATTTATTGTAATCGAAATTACGTGCTTATGCTACAATAAATACAGATGCCATATACTTCTTTTGTAAAACATTTTGGTCGTGTTATTCGTGTTGGTTTGCTTGTGGGGATGCTTATTTCTTGCTGTATATACAATTCACAGTCAGCTCAGGCAGCTGTTCAGACCCAATCTGGAATTATCAATATCAACTCAATTGTACCTGGAGCTCCTCCGGCTACTGCACCCACTATAGACTCTCCAATAAATGGTGCCAATTTCGACACCAAGCTCATTACAATAGAAGGCTCATGTATTGCGGGTCTTATAGTAAAAGTCTTTAGTAATTCTATCTTCATAGGCTCAGCACTGTGTCAGCCTAGTGGTAGCTGGAGCTTGCAGGCAGACCTTTTTGAGAGCCGCAACGATCTAGTTGCTCGTCAATACGACGGACTCAATCAGCCCAGCCCAAACTCTGACACAGTAACGGTATATTATACTCCTCCCAATGCCCCTCCTGTGATTATTCCACCAGAGAGCTCTCCTACTACCGGACCGCAAACAGTTGGTTTTCAGTTGAAGATCAACTACGACTACACTGTACAGGGAGTGTTCCCTAATCAAGTTTTTCACCTCCCTATTAGCTTTAATGGTGGCACTCCACCCTACGCCGTAGGCATTGATTGGGGAGATGGTAGTAGCAGTATCTATAGCCGCTCGAATGATGCGGAATTTATGAGTGAGCACAAGTATAAAAAGCCAGGTACATATACTGTAGTCATAAAGGTATCTGATGCGGCCGGCAATTCTGCATACCTGCAGTTTGTCATAATTGTCAATGGAGAGATCAACTCGCCTGTCAACATCGTAGCGCTTACGGGAGGCATTTTGACTGCCGCGTGGCCAATACTGCTCCTATTTGTCGTAAGTTCATTGAGTATGGTGACTGGTATTTTGATTGAAAGACATTATCTAGTAAAGCGTCGGTTGTAGTACTCCAAGTATCTTATGTACTACTTCTTGATTGTTGTATACTATACTTAATATTCGGATGATTTTCATAAAGTCTAATCAGGGGAAATTTATGACAAATAGTTTTACAGATCTAAATAGCTTTTTTTGTTCGCGAAGGTCAAAAACACTTTTATAAAAAGGGTGATATTATTTTTCAACCAGGAGACAACAATAGTAAAGTTATGTCGATCGTTTCTGGTGTAGTCAAGATTTATGATTGCAGTTCGCAAAGCGAGGAAAGGACTGTTGCATTATTCTCTCAGAATCACATATACCCAATTGACTGGCTAATGAACCCACTCCCAGCTCATACTTCGTATTACTATAAAGCATTTACTGATGTCACATGTATCGAGGTAGATCACAGCAAGCTTATGGACTTTGTTAGTAAAAGAGCCGACTTACTCCTGATGCTACTTAGTGTGCTCTCACAGGGCTACCTTAATGTTACCGCACGAATAGTGAGCCTGGTAAGCTCAGACTTAGAGGAACGAATATACTTTATCCTCTACTATCTTGCAACGCGACTTAGTAACAACGGAGCTAAGGGTACTGTAGAGATTGAAGCCAATATTACTCACAGCGACATTGCCATGCTTGTTGGTGCAACCAGAGAAGCTACTAGTGCCAAGCTCAGTAAATTTAAAAAAGCTGGAGTGTACTGGAAAAAGAATGGACATACTTACATTGATTTTACCAAAATTGTAGATTCAAAAATTCCAACACTCTTCAGAGTGTAATATAAAGTACAAAATTGTGAATTTTACTATTTTTCATTTAACATAAGCATTGTATTCTTCTCGATGTTAAGAGATAATATTTAAGCACAAGCTTTTCATAAAAACGAGGGTAATACTTGCAAGCTAACACAAAAAGTAAAAATCTTATTGTACAGCTGAGACAATTCAGACCGCGAAAGGCCAATCTTGTAATTGGTCTATTTGTCGTATTCGCTCTTATTCTCTCGATAGGGATTAGCCATTCCTCTACCCCTCAAGCCAAGGCCGCAACCGGCATCAATGAACAACTAAACTACCAAGCACGCCTACTTGGCAGTACCGGTGCGATTGTGCCTGACGGCACTTACAATATGGAATTCAAGATATATCAAGATGGTACAGGGTGTGTGACAAGTGGTACTCCCCCATGTAGCGGTACACTCAAATGGACCGAGACCCGTACTGGTGGCAACATGGTGACTGTAAAGAATGGTTACTTTTCTGTCAATCTTGGCTCAGTGACTGCCTTTGGTACTAGCGTAGACTGGAACCAAGATACACTGTGGCTAAGTATCAATATTGGTGGTACTGGATCGCCAAGTTGGGATGGTGAAATGACACCTTTTAGGCGCCTTGCCGCTGTGCCATATGCAATCAATGCCAAGCAGCTGGGCGGACTAGACTGGAGTAAGTTTGTACAAATAGCTCCTACTGCAGTACAGGTAGACTCTGGTACACTTGCAACCGTCTTCCTAAACAAGACTGGTGCAAGTGGAAATATTTTGCAGTTACAAAAAAATGGTACAAACGTACTTACACTTGATAATGCAGGTGTAGTTAACGCTAGTTATACGTCTACCTCATCTACGGCAGGATTGGAAGTTGCTTCAATATGGACAAACACCGATACTGGAGCTGTTACCACGGGGACCGATGATACAAGAGGTATGCTTGTAAGTGTTGCGAGAACTGGCGCGAGTGGCTCTGCGGTACTTAACACGTATGGTATTTATGGAATTGCTCAAGGTGATACTGGTGGGACAAGCACAGTAATGGGGGTTGCTGGGGTTGCTCACTCTGGAGATGTAAATTATGGTACTGCAGGCGTAGCACTCGTTACCGGTAGCGGTCAAACTGATTCGGTAGGTACGTATGGAAGCGTGAGTTCACTCTTGTTTACTGGAACACAAACTGCTGTTAGTGGCTTTAAAGCCTTAATTGATCTTAGCACTGCGGGAACCTATACTACTGCATCTGGTCTTTCAATTGAAACAGCAACACTAAGTGGCGGCGGGACAATTACAACAAATTATGGCGCTTGGATAAAGACTCAAACAGTAGGTGTAACAAACTATGGCCTTCGTGTAGACACTGCTGCTGGTGCTGGCACTAATCAAACCGTATGGATCGCTGGTAATGATGCAAGTGCAACCACTTCAGCGAAAGGAATCGCATTTGGTAGTAGTAAAGACGCAACATTGTATAGAGGTGGTGCGAATATCCTTCAGACTGATGGTGACCTGTATTTCTCAAAGGAAGCTGCTCACACAATCAAAATTGCCAATACCACAACTGCCGCAACAGCAGGGGCCGCACTCTCTATCTTAGGTGCAGATGGCTCCAATACTACCTCAGGTACTGGTGGCGCAATATCTATTATCTCTGGCGCTGGATTGCAAGGTAACTCTGGAGGAGGAGCATTAAACCTAACTGGGGGTGGAGGTGTTGGTCTGTCTACAGGTGGGAATGTCAATATTACTGGTGGTGGAGCGCTAACTGGTGGAACTATAATACTTAATGGTGGTAACGGTGTTGCCGATGGTAATGTCAGAATTGTATCTACTGATGGACGCGTGCAAATTGGCCACAGCTCTTCAGCTAATGCCTTGGTAGACATACGAGCCAGAGATGCTGCAGACGCCTTAAGTGTCGATAATGTAGCACTCACAACTAATATTGCAGTTTTTAGAGATAATGGTACAGCCATTGCAACTTTTGCAGATGGTGGTGCGCTTGCATTGCAAAATGCCACTAACTCTAATGCTGCACTTTCTATCAAAGATTCTGCAGGTACAGAGACTCTCTTTTCAGCGGATACTGCTTCACGTAGCGGAAGTGGTGGTAACCTCATCAAGATAGGCAATAGTACGGGTACAGATACGGCTACTACAATTCTTCAATTAGATAGTGCTACGGCAAATCCCACAACTAACCTATCTGCACTCAACGGTGGAATGTTTTATAACTCTACCACCAACAAGATAAGTGTGATTGAGAATGGAACGGTAAAGGTACTCTGTAATACTACTGATGCAGGATGTGGATCTGGTGGTGCTACTACACTACAAAGTGCCTATGATGCTACGTCTGGTAACACGATTACTACTACAGACGGGCGCAATATCGCCTTCACATTTGCTGATACAACTACTGATGCAAGTTTTATTGTGAATTTACAATGTGTGACATCTTGCAGTACCAATGGTGTATTCGCGGTGCAGTCTGCCGGTACCAATGTGTTTACTGTATCCCCTAACGGCGGGAAAGCTATTTTCCAAAACTCTACCGACTCAACTCTTGGGTTCCAAATATTCGACGCTGACGGTGGTACGCCAATATTTAGTGTGGATACTACTAACGAAAGAGTTGGTATTGGTACCAATTCACCGAGTGCTATTTTTGAGGTTGTAGGCGCTACTACTACTAATCCTGTAGTGGTGATTACGTCAAGCTTGGAAAACACTTCTGGGTTCTTTGGTACGGGTCTGAGTTCATCTAGTAACGTTTCACCAGCTAGCCCCTCTGGTGTTGGCTTCTACTTTGGCTTTTACAATTCAATAGATTCTGGCTCGAGTGATATTGATTCTTCTAGCCTAATTAGTATTGCTACTCAGGCCATCTATAATGGTTCTGATACAGTTGCTAGTCTTGAGGGAATTAGGATCTTTCTAGACAATGGTGGTAGCGGTACTGTAGCTACATCGATGGGATTATATGTATCACCAGGCAGCAATAGCGGTACTATTACTACTCAGTACGGCATACTTGTGGGTGCACAGGCTGAAGGTGGTAGCAGCTACGGAATAGCGATTGATACTGCCGGTACTCAGACGCTCTGGCTACAGGGTAATGCTGGCACTGCTGCAACGGGTATAGGGTTTGGTACATCAAATGATACTAATCTGTATAGAGCTGATGCCAACCTGTTGAAGACCGATGATTCATTGCATGTAGTCAATAGAGTACAAATTGGTTCTGATGCAAATGTGGGCTCAATTGCTCAGTGTAATGCTCTACTGGGCTTTTCTGATTGTGGTAATGGCCTAGAGGTAGTGACCGCAAGTACAGAAACCTCAAATTTTACATATGGAGTCAATCTACTCACTACTATTACTCCGACGGGTGCAACCAATACGGCTAATAATAAGGGTACTAATAATGTCCTAGCATTAATCGGGACAGAGTCTTTTAGTGGTACCAATATAGCTTCTGATGGTTTTGCGGTCAATATTACTACGGCCGGAACAGTAACAATGCTCAATGGTGTAACAGGCTATGTGTCTCAATCTGGTCCAGGTAGCACCGTTACTACGGCAACGGG
>CAYNHH010000026.1:0-12396 GCA_964397085.1 uncultured Candidatus Saccharibacteria bacterium | reverse complement strand
ACTGCTAAGGCTAAAACTACCAAGACCAAGTCAACAGCCAAAGTAACCACTAAAATTACTGGTGTGAAAGCCAAAAAAGAGAAAGACGGAGATAAGTAATTATGAAAACATTTAGCTTAAAACCCGCAGATGTTACCCAGAGCTGGTATCTCATTGACGCTCAAGGCCAAACTCTTGGTCGCTTAGCAACTCAAGTTGCTCGTCTACTGACCGGCAAAGACAAACCAAGCTATAGCCCGCATGTGGTTGGTGGCGATATGGTAGTGGTAATTAATTCAGCCAAGATTCAAGTGACTGGTCAAAAGCTTACTGACAAGATGTATTATCATCACACTGGTTACCCAGGTGGAATTAGAGACATTAGTCTAAAAGACCAACTCATTAAAGACCCTAATCAGGTTATCATACATGCAGTGACAGGTATGCTACCCAAGAACAAGCTTCAGGCTCAAATGCTGAAAAATCTTAAGGTGTACGCTACTGCTGAGCATCCACATGCCCCACAGAACCCACAATTAATCGCTACGGAGGCAAAATAATGGCCGAAACCGCTACAGTCAAAACAGATGTAAAGAAGCAGCAATATTACCCAGGTGTTGGTCGTCGTAAGCGCTCTGTTGCTACTATTAGACTTACCAATGGTAAGGGTGTTATCACTGTTAACGACAAGACTCCATTAGAATACTTTGGTAGCGATGTATTTGAGCAGACTTTGCGTGCGCCTCTCGTACTTCTTGCGAAAGACAAGACAGTAGACATCAATGCTCGTGTTGAAGGTGGCGGCCTTACTGGCCAAGCTGAAGCAATTCGCTTAGGAATCGCCCGTGCGCTACTTGGTATGAGCGAAGATTTTCGCGTAAGTTTACGAAAAGAAGGTTTTCTTACTCGTGACGCACGCGTAAAAGAACGTAAAAAACCTGGTCTCAAGAAAGCTCGTAAAGCTCCTCAGTTCTCAAAACGATAATCAATTCAAAAAAGACCCTCAGAGGGTCTTTTTTGATATACTTTAGTTATGTCGATCGACCCAGAAACATCAGACGTTACAAATAGCCCAATCAACCATGATCTTCAAAAAGACCTACTACATATAATGAAAGAACATGAAAAATTACAGTCTACTAATGTATCACTCTGTACAGAAGATGATTTAGAGGTACTCAAAAAAGATATGCCCTACGGCCCTGAGAACTACCATGACAGAGCCTTGCAAGATCAGATAGATGGTAAAAGTAAGTATCTTATTGTAAGAAAAGGCGATCAACTTGTGGGGCATGGTAATTTGTTACTAAATGGACCCAAAGAAGTCGAGGTGGTTGAAGTACTCGCTGGTGTACCAGAGATAAGTGCCATGGAAATCAAGACTGAGTTTCGCTCTCAAGGTCTTGGAACAGAAATCATTACAGCTGCGGAGCAAATAGCTCAGAGTCTTGGAAAAACCGAAATATGCATTGGGGTTAGTGAACAGAACCCAAGAGCTCGAGAATTGTATGAAAAATTAGGCTATACCGATAGGGGTCTACCTAAACACAAAGTGACGCAGGGCGAGAATAACTTTGAATGTGTGTATCTTGTCAAAAAATTAAGCAAAAATTAAGTAATTACTAGGGTCTGAGATACTAACCATAGTATAATAGTTCTTATGTCTCCCTCGCGAAAAACATTTTATAAGCTTGTAGGTGGTAGTATCGCAGTCGTGATTGTCGCAACGGCAATATTGAGCATAGCAGAGAATATTAGCCTGCCAGAGAGCTTATATCGCACCATATACATAGTGTTAGCGCATCATGATAATTATCATATGGAGCACTGGGTATCGAGACTAACAATTCTAGTGCTAATTGTTGCCAGCTTGCTGGTAATAGCCTATTTGCTCAAAACGCTGGCAGACTATATGATTAATTTAGGAGACGGATTAAAACGAAACAAAATGAAAGCAAAACTTGTAAACATGAAAGATCACTATGTAGTCTGCGGCCTTGGCAGGGTTGGTATTAATATTGCCAAAGAGCTAGCTAATGAAGGAATTGATTTTGTAGGCGTAGACCGCGATGAAGAACGTGTCAAAGAGGCGATCGCAAGAGGCTACATAGCCTTTGTGGGTGATAGCACCAAAGAAGAAGTACTCATGAAAGTCAAACTAGATAAAGCTAGGGGTGTAGTGGCAGCGCTGGGTGATGATTCAAGCAATCTTTTTGTGACGCTAGCATCTCGTCAGATCAACCCAGCATTATACATCGTGGCACGTGCCAATCACCATGAAAACGTCAGTCGACTTGAAAAAGCTGGTGCCGACAAGGTAGCAATGCCCAATCAAATTGGGGGCTTTCATATGGCTACAATGCTTATACGCCCTAATGTGGTAGATTTTATTGATGTACTAAGTAATAAATCAAGTGCTGATCTGCAAGTAGAAGAAATGGAAGTAGTAAAAGGCTCAAAGATAGTTGGTAGTAAGTTGAGCCACTTTTTACAAGCTGCAGCGTCAGGTAGTACCGTGCTGGCCCTCAATAGTCTTGATGGCACCAGTAAGGTCAATCCGAATGGGCAAGAAATACTCTATGCAGGTGACAAGCTCATAATGATGGGCACTCGTGAGCAACTTGATTCTCTAGGTAGACACATCTAAACTACTACTATGAATAATTTTAGTTTTACTGCAGACAAATTGCAGGAGGGGATAAGGCTTGATAGTGCACTTGCGAGTAAGTATGTGCAGTTTAGTCGTGCTGATTGGTCAGATCAAGTTAAGCAAGGCCAAATTACGATTAATGGCAAAGTAGCAAAATCTTCTGAAAAATTAAAATCAAACGCACTAGTTAGTGGTACGTATCCACAGACACACACCTCGGGCTTGATTAAGCCAAAGGTAATACCAACAGTAATTTTTGAAGATGAAAACGTCATCGTTATCAATAAGCCCGCAGGCCTCGTGGTGCACCCTTCAGGCAAACTCACACAACCAAGTGTAGCCGGTGCTTTTGCAGGTGAAGTGAAAGATGATGATCTAGTGCGACCTGGTATTGTGCATCGCTTAGACAAAGATACCAGTGGGGTAATGATTCTGGCCCGCAACCCTCAGACCAAAGAATTTCTGCAGGCTCAATTCAAAGCTCGTACGGTACAAAAGGTATACATTGCACTCGTACAAGGCCATCTAGAAGCTGAGAGTGCAAGGATTGAACTACCTCTAGAAAGAAGTAAGAAAAACCCAGAAAAAATGATGGTAAGTAGTGGTGGTAAAACAGCCATCACCGAGTACCGGACTATTTCTCAGTATGATAATTACACGCTGGTAGAGATCAAACTACACACCGGTAGGACTCATCAAATTCGTGCTCAGTTTGCCCATATTGGTAACCCAATAGTTGGTGATAGATTGTATGCTCAGCAAGATTTTCCAAACGGCCTCACGAGGCAATTTTTGCATGCTTCATCATTATCTATTGAAATTACTCCTGGTGTTACTAAGAAATTCAGTGCACCGCTCGCAAAAGAACTTAAAGAATTCTTGGATTCACTTTAATGGAGTTTCCTTATTCCACCGAAGTAAGCCAAAAAATTGCCCAAATTAAGGTGAGCCCACAACAGGTGTATCTTTTTTATGGCAGTGCTGGTGCTGGAAAGCTTCGTGCTGCGCACGATATTGCTAGCAGTGTACTCAACAATTCTTCAGCAGATTATAAAACCTTCGTTCATCCCAACCTCACCCAATTAAGCCCAATGGAAGGTAAGAAATTCATTTCGATTGGTCAAGTTAGAGAGATGTTTGAGAGGATATGGCAGACGAGTGTAAGTAAGGGCGTGCAAAAAATTGTAATCATTAATGGTATTGATAGAATTTCTATAGAAGCTGCCAATGCGTTATTAAAAAACCTCGAAGACAGCCCACCTCTAACCACCTTCATACTAATAGCTAATTCACTCGACAATGTGTTACCTACGATTCGATCTAGAAGCCAACTAGTATATTTTGCTCCAGTTAAGACTGGCACGCTACATGATTATCTGCAAACATCACACGGGTTAACTGCAGAGCAGGCTAGTGAGGTAGCAGAACTAGCCCATGGTATGCCAGAAATTGCAGTGAATCTAATTGATAGCGATAACCTAGGGGCGAGTAGAGTATTGCATCGCGATGTGCAAACCTTTGTAGACGGCACAATTACCCAAAGATTTCTGATTGCTAAAAACGTACATGAGCACAAGACTGGCACTGAGTTTGTATCTGAGCTAAGCTATGCAATCTGGCAGCAATCATCTATACTAGTGCATGGAGAAAGTAGTAGTAAAAACAGTATCAATAACCTCGAGAAAGTAATGCAAGCCCAGGCCCAACTGCTAGCTAATGTGAGTAGTCGAACTACTCTAGAAAATCTGGCCTTACAACTCGAATATAGTTAAATGATTTTAGAAGTTATATTTGTATTAATAATATTTGTGATTGCTGTCTTGGCGGTAGTGACTAAGCGGAGCGGACTAGTAGATAGCCTGGTGAGTAACTTATCGGCAGCACCACCTAGTCAAGATGTGGCTCTCGATACACTACTGGATATTGCCGGTAGGTATTATGCTGAGAAAAACTACCTAGCAGCTGAAAAAGCCTATCTTAAGGTATTGCGTGTAGATCATAAGAATAGCCTGGCCTATAGCAGGCTTGGCTTTGTGTACTCGCATCTGGGCA
Organism: uncultured Candidatus Saccharibacteria bacterium; assembly: GCA_964397085.1. Classification (GTDB taxonomy): domain Bacteria; phylum Patescibacteriota; class Saccharimonadia; order CAILAD01; family BJGX01; genus CAILAD01. Next base: position 7,715 of record CAYNHH010000026.1, on the reverse strand, counting down.
ACAATGAAGATGCCATTGAGTGTTTTAAGATTGTCGCTGATACCTACCCAAATGCCGCTAGTTATCATAACCTTGCCATGATGTATTTTAAGACCCGTGATTTTCCTCATTCTTCAGAAGCTCTAGAAAAGTCTCTAAGTATGGAGATGCATGTGAATAGACTGGTGAGCCTTGCGCGAATCTATCGTATTATGGATAAGTTTGATTTACAGCTTCAATCACTTAAAAAAGCGCATGAGTTAGAGCCAGCCAACACCGAGATAATGCAGTTACTTGCAGAAGCATACATTCATGAAAAAGATGAAAAGTCAGCTCATATTATGTTTCGCAGGATTCTTAAGGTAGATCCCAGTAATCAACGGGCCAAAGCGGCATTACAGCCACCGGTACAATTGAAAAAAGTTCGATAAAATGGTAAGCTGTAAGCTGTCAATTTGAACAAATTTTACATTATAATGTATTTTGCGCAGGGATAGCGAAGTGGTTAAACGCATCAGACTGTAAATCTGACGGCTTATGCCTTCGGGGGTTCGAATCCCTCTCCCTGCACCAAGCCGATGTAGCTCAATTGGCAGAGCAGCTGTTTTGTAAACAGCAGGTTATGGGTTCGAGTCCCTTCATCGGCTCCATGAATTTTTTCGCCAAATCTTTACCTATTCAAATATATAACATGACTTGCCGCCCTAGCTCAGTGGTAGAGCGCTTCCATGGTAAGGAAGAGGTCGCGAGTTCAATCCTCGCGGGCGGCTCCAGAGCAATTATTATGTGGCAAACAATCGACACAGTATTATCTATTACACCGCAAAAGAATCCACCGGTATTGCTTGCTGACTATTTTGTCAAAGAATCTCCATCTTACAGAACAGCAACCGCAGGATTATTCTTTGTTATTATTACTGTGAAAATAGTACTAGTCACATCAATATTTTTAGCATTTACAGCAATATAGGATCACAAAAAAACTATGCCAAAAAAATCTAAAAAACCAGAACCAGATATTACTCTATCTACCAAAGATAAAAAAGTGGGTGGGGTAGCAGGCGGTATAGCAGAGTACTACAATACTGACCCAATATGGGTACGAATAGGCGCAGTAGCATTTATTATTCTTACGGGAATTATCCCTGGTCTTATCATCTATGGTGTATTCTACGCACTTATGAAGAAAACTTCTGAGAATCAGAAGTAGCCTACCTGTCAAAATACAATTTTTTTTGGTAAAATAAGCAAGTCAGAATTTTCGACCACAATTTGTTAAACCAAGCTTGCTGTTTAACGAATTGAGAGGAAGACAACAACAAAAGCCGACAACAATCTTCTTGCAAGATTGTGAGAAGCTGAAGTTTGTAGTCTGACGTAGGGGTGTAGCTCAGCTGGCTAGAGCGTCGGTCTCCAAAACCGAAGGTCGGGGGTTCGATCCCCTCCACCCCTGCCAAGCACTTATGCTAAAATAGTGTGTAGTAGTAAAAACATACAATGTACAAAATCATAGTTTAGGTTATCATAACAAGATGTATATTGGTGATTGATAAAGTACACAATCACCTATTGTTGGGTTTTATGTTAAAAGTACTATACAAAAATATGGCAAAAATAGACCAACATAAATTGATGAAATTGAGTTACAAGTTTCCAAAAATACTTGCGGCATACTATGAGGTAGTGGTGTTAGTTTTGGCTTCAGGGTTTCTATATTTGTATAGACTAGGTGTAAAGCCACTTATCTATTTTGATGAAGGCATTTATTCACAAGTGGCACTTGCTATCGCAAAAACTAATAATTACATTACTTTATATCAAGGGGATGTACTATGGTTCGAGAAGCCACCCCTTTATATGTATATGAGTTCAACGTTGTACAGACTTTTTGGTTTTAACGTTAGTTGGTCTAGATTACCCTCAGCAATAGCTGGCGTGATATTGATAGTTGTTGTCTACTTTATTGCCCGTGAACTTTTCAATAGAAAAACAGCCATTCTTTCAGGTTTTGGTTTGTTATTCACCGCGCCAGTATTGTTCCGCGCCAGACAGGGCTCTCTAGACATAATGCTAACAATGTTTATATTTATTGGAGTTTTGGCGTACATAAAGGTATCAAAAAACAAAAACTATTGGCTACTTGTTTGGATATCTTTTGGTTTGGCTTTCTTAACAAAAGGCTTTGCCTCCCTTATATTGCCAATGGCGTTAGTTTTAGCCATGATAACCGAAAACAAACTCAAAGAGTCAATTCGTACAAAAGAGTTCTGGATAGGTCTTGTTTCATCTGCCGTTATCATATTACCGTGGCACATTGCCAATATTCTTGTTAATGGAAGTACATTCGTACAAAGTTATTTTGGTTATCACATATTAAAAAGAAGCGGTGAAGCCATAGAAGGTCATCAAGGGGGTGTACTGTTTTATCCAAAACTCTTCATGAAGGTATACCTGCCATGGATATTTGTGTTGCCGTTTAGTATATTGTTAGGCATAAAGAGGCCACAAGCTATTAAATGGCCGAGATCAAGCATACTGCTATTTATCATAGTAACCACATTAATTATTTTTGGCTTCTTAATAAGAACAAAGATAGACTGGTACATTATCCCTATCTATCCGGCATTAGCAATTTTCGTAGCAAGCACCGTAAACTATTACATTAATAACAGGTTGAAGTGGATTATTGCGATTGCGCTATTTGTAATATTTGTCTTGGCCTTATTGCTATTTCCAGTTACAAATAATATATTAAGTGGTTATCTCCTGAATACATTCGGGTATTAGGGTAGTGTTGGTTTAGTATTAAAGCAGTCCTAATCTGGTTCACAACGCCCTGCCAAAGTACATATTCTGAAAAGACCCGAAAGGGTCTTTTTCTGATATAATAACACTCATGAAAGCACAAGCACTAAGAAATAGCATCGATAAATATGCTTGGTTGCGCTGGTCAATTCTTGTACTTATTCTGGTAACTACATTTACGAGTGTTATTGCAGGCCCACTTGCTCTAGTTGTGTATATATTACCAACTATCTTCGTATTCATGCACGGGGCAAGATATCTAGGCAGAAAGAATATATTCCTGTTCTTTATTCTTACCTATGTCATTACATTTACAGCTGAATACCTCGGTGTGCATACCGGTCAAATATTTGGCACATATTACTACAATGCAGTAAGTAACGGGCCATTACTGGGCGGTGTTCCGGTACTATTGATGCTTACATACTTTACGCTGGCCTACAGTACCTACGTGCTACTAAGAGTAATATTTGGTTGGGTTTCAGTAATAACAGGCTGGAAGGTACTTGCAATAAGCTTGCTTGGTGGCATGGTGATGACCCTTTCAGATTTAGCCAGTGACCCCGTGAATTCAACTGTCAACCAGCTGTATATATGGACTCAAGGCGGAGTATTTTTTGGTGTGCCATACCAAAACTTCATTGGCTGGCTAGGGGAGACATTTCTGCTATTCTTAGTGATATCACTTGTTTTTGGGTATGTCACAAAAGCCCCTCAGTACAAGAAACAACCTTCTGCACAATTCCTTCTTGAGCCAATTGTGTTGTTTATAATACCAATCCTACCAGTTGTCTTGCGTCCACTTTGGATGCATCAATCCACCAACATCTATCAGCCCATGTCACTCATTGCATTATTTGGCCTTGGCACTATTGGTCTAATGGGGCTTATTAGGGTGACGAGCTATCATCAAAAAACTCGCAAAACATAATAAATCTTTCATTACATTTCTTCTCATTTTCAGTCTGATATGAGGTATAATTAACATAACCGTAATCGGGTTATTTAACTATACATATGGATCAAACAACTCAACCCCCAGAGTCTTCCAATGAAGATACAACTCAGTCAAATGACCAAGCTGTAAAAGCTGAGGATACAAAGCAACCAAAAACACCTGGTAAGGTGGTGACAATAGAAGATGCGCAAAATTCTCTTGCCAATACAGAAAAGTGCATCAAGGCTGCAATGTTGGCACAGAAGAAGATTACCCAAAAACACCTTGAGAGTATCGAGCACCTCATAGAGCTACACAGCATCAACTTCATTGACTACCTCATCTCACAAAATATTGTAGATAAAGATTTTATTGGACAAGCAGTTGCCGCCTCATACAATCTCTCTTACATCGATCTAGAAAACAACCAGCCACCAAAAGAGTTGATACTTAAGATTCCTAAAGAGATTACTACCGAGAACAGAGTAATATTTTATTATGTAGATGATAAGCGCGCGGTATTTGTCACTGACGAACCAAATCAACCAGGTCTGGTAGAAAAACTCTCCAAATACACTAATGGCCTGCCAATTACTATTGCGTACTCCATAAGTGATGATATAGATGTGGTACTAGCTCACTACAGACAGCCTCTTGATACTCGATTTAATAAAATCATTCAAGAGCAGGGTAGAGTAGCCCCAGAGATCATTAATGAGATTCTCAAAGATGCAATTGTATTTAATGTAAGCGACATTCACTTTGAGCCAGAAGAGAACGTGGTACTCATTCGATTTCGTATAGACGGTGTATTGCGTGAAGCTGGTCAGCTCCCAATGCAGTATTACGAAAATGTGCTGAATAGACTAAAGGTGCAGGCTCGTATGCGTATAGATCAACACGGTGCCAGCCAAGATGGGGCAATTCGGTATAGTATCGATGAAGTATCTGTAGATATTCGTATTTCAATAGTCCCTACCCTTAATGGTGAAACTGTAGCACTGAGACTCTTGGCAGGTAATTCAAGAAATCTCAATTTTAAAAACCTAGGGTTTAATGTATTTGACCTCAAGCTTATAGAAAAACAAATGCACCGTCCTTTTGGTATGGTGATCACTACCGGCCCTACTGGTTCTGGTAAAACAACCACACTTTACGCCATGCTCAAGATGCTCAATAACTCAGATATCAATATTACTACTATTGAAGACCCAGTGGAGTACAAGCTCTTTGGGGTTAATCAAATTCAAGTGAATCGTGAGACTAACCTTACCTTTGCCGAGGGCCTGCGCACTATTGTACGTCAAGATCCTGACATTATTTTGGTAGGTGAAATTCGTGATAAAGAAACCGCAAAAATGGCCGTGAATGCAGCACTAACCGGGCACTTGCTTTTCTCTACTTTTCACGCCAATGATTCTGCTACAGCTATTCCACGCTTTATCGATATGGGGGTAGAACCATTCTTGCTTGCCTCTACTCTCAACGCAGTGATCGCTCAACGCCTTATGCGTACTATCTGTAGACTTTGTAGAAAAAGTTATACGGTGAGTCTTGCCGATATAAAGAAAAAAATACCCAATGCTGAGATGTATTTTAATCGTCCTCAAGTCACGCTGTATTACGGCGAGGGTTGTGAGGCTTGTAATTATTCAGGGTACAAAGGCCGGGTAGCCTTATACGAAATACTTGTAATTTCACCGGCGGTCAAGGAGCTGATAGTCAAGAATCCATCAAGCAAGTTGATATGGGAGCAGGCCCGCAAGGAAGGAGCCCGAACCTTGTTTGAAGATGGGATAATAAAAATTCAAAATGGGCGTTCTACCCTAGAGGAGTTGATGCGTGTCGCCGAACCAAAATAAACCCAGTACAGTAGATGCAGTGAGTCAGCCTTCAGCAGCTCAGCCAGCAACACCTGAGACGACTCAACCACCTCAGGAGGCCAAGCCTGCTAAAGTAAAGAAGAAAAAAGACAAGCGCTTGTCTCGGTTTGCTGTTAGTAGGGATGCGAGAGAATTTTTTACCGAGACTCTTAGCATGCTCTTATCTACAGGCGTACCAGTTGGTGTTTCACTAGGTATTATCGCCAAAGAAATGCCTACCAAAAAAGTTAAAGAAGCAGTTACTGCAATGCGTGATAAAGTTGACGAGGGTAGTCCATTGTGGCGAGCAATTGGTGAATCAGGTATGCTCAGCGGATCATCTATTGCGCTTATTAAAGCCGGTGAAGAATCAGGTAAGTTACCTGAAGACCTCAAGGTAGTATCAGATCAAACTCACCGAATGAACATACTTAATGCCAAGATTCGTTCAGCTCTCATCTATCCATCTTTTTTAATTGTAATGTTAGTACTTGTAGGTAGTGGTATAAGCCTATTCTTATTGCCAAGACTCGCTGAGATATTTAATGGCCTCGATGTAAAGCTGAATTTACTAACCAAGATAATGATCGGTTTTGGTCTTTTCTGGTCGCACTGGGGCATCCTTATTACACTAGGATTCTTTGTGCTGCTAATCCTTATAGCAATAGGGGTAGTATATGTGCGACCAATTAGAACTGTTGCCGAGGGTGTACTTTTTATTATCCCCGGTGTAAACAAGCTACTGTATCAATCTGAAATATCACGACTAGGATTTATCATGGGCTCACTGCTGGATGCCGGCCTGCCTATAGTAGATGTACTTGACTCATTACGCGATTCTTTTGCAACTACACGTTACCGCAAGATAGCTGATGTCATTAAGGCAAATGTTGAAGAGGGGCAGTCTATTGCCAGTACATTCGACAAGATTCCAGATCGCAAAGCTTTGCCTGGGCCAATTAGACAACTCATTATCAGCTCTGAGCAGTCAGGTAATCTCTCGCCAACACTGCTAAAGATCAGTGATATATATCAAGAAAAAGTAGAAATAAGTGCCCAAAATCTTGAGACTATAATCGAGCCCATCATCCTGATTTTTATTGCTATTGGTGTGCTGTTTGTGGCGCTATCCGTAATATTACCAATTTATGGTCTCCTGGGTGGAATTAAGTAGCTTTATGAAGGCAATTGCATTGCACAGACCTATGAAAAAAGGATTTACTCTAATAGAACTCATGCTGTCTGTGGGGGTTATAGCAATATTACTCATGATAACGGTACCTGTTATGCAAAGGTATTTGGCAAGAAGTGACATGGATGTACTTACTAACGTGATAGTACAAGATTTGTATCGGGCACAGAGTCTTGCACGTGCAGGAGAAAATAATGCTAGCTGGGGGGTGTATGTTCAGAATGGCAGCATTACATTATTTCAGGGTGCAAGCTATGCCACGAGAAACCAGGTGAAAGATGAACTGTATACCATATCGTCTGGGGTGCAGGTAACAGGTAAAAATGAGTATAACTTTACTATATTCACCGGAAACCCAGTTTCATCTGGTAGTACAACACTCACTAATAACAGCGATGTAAAAGTTGTCTCTGTGAGCGCAAGAGGAGTAGTGGATTATTAACACCAAGCACAATAATGTAATCAACTCACATATCCCCACTGGATTTAGTTTGGTAGAAATATTGCTTGCAGTGGCAATCTTTGCAATGTTTGCCACGATTATGCTGAGCGCTTTTGTATATGGCAGAGATGGAGTACGTCAAGCTGGAGATCGCGGGCGAGCTACAGAGATCGCGAATGCTGGGGTGGAGGTGGTACGGAATATTGCTAATCCCAACTATTCCAATTTATCGAGTTTTAGTAATGGCACTAGCTACTATATAAATACTGTGAATAATCAGTGGCAACTCACTGCAACCCCTCAAGTAGTAGATGGCAAGTACACGAGAATAGTGACTTTCAGTGATGGTCCAAATGGCTCTCGAGCCGTAAATGTAGCGGTTACCTGGCCCGAAAACCCTGTTCGCACCGGCACGGTGAATGTCAATACGTATTTTGCGAACTGGCGCCAAGCAACGTCATCTCCTATCAAGAGCGGTCTATTTGTATACGCAGATGG